>CBEULQ010000135.1:0-6471 GCA_965543975.1 uncultured Desulfocucumis sp.
AATTATATGACATTTGACTGACTAAGATCAACTGATTTTTTTGAAAGCCCTTCCGGTAATGTTTCAAAAATGTTACCATGTTAAATTTCTGAAGCAATACAGCTAATTTAAAAACAATAATACGGATTAGCTCAATATTGAGGGGTAGAAATGTTAATTAATCTTGTATCATAAGTGAGACAACCCGGAGAATAAGTTTATTTTTCACATGTTTGATTCTTTTGCAAGTCTAGTATTTCAATGGGTTTTGCGCATTGTTCCATACATATTGTTGGGGCACAGTTTATGCATTTAATTATTTAAAAATGTTCTATTTCTGATTTAACTCAGAAATAGAAAGGGCAAATATGATATTTAACCAGTTAATCAACTTTTATCATTTTTCGGCGATTTGCACGTAATGGGCAGGGATGGTGTGGCCTTTTATACCGAGGCCAAATGCGTTACATCCCGGTGGTTCACAGAAGACTGCGCCGGAGAAACCAGGATCAGCACCTGGGAAGGTACCATTACAAGGATATAACTGTTGTCATGGAGGTGAAATTTATGAAGGAGCATTACCAGAGACACAGCAGGTATTTGTTTCCCTGTGTCTCCAACTACTACCGGGAGCCCGTGGTGCTGGTAGGGGCCGGGGCAAATACCTTTACGACGTGGAAGGAAGGCAATACCTGGACTTTTTTGGCGGCATTCTCACCGTCAGCATAGGACACTGCGATCCCAGGGTAACGGATAAAACCGTGGAGCAGATAAAAAAGCTGCAGCATACTTCAACCCTGTATCCCACGCTGCCGATAATAGACCTTGCGGAGAAGCTGGCGGGAATAACCCCGGGCCGGCTGCAGTGCCTTGACCGTTGACAAAGCCGATGTTGACGAAGCCGTTAAGATACTGGACCAGGCCTTTGGGGTTCAGGCGAAGGAGTAAGTAGAGCGGGGTGGTTTACTGATGACTAGCTCCAGGGATGAAATATTAAAAGAAGGAGAACGGATAGCCAGTTACATTTTAAAGGAGACCCTTGACAACCAGGAGAAAGACCGCATTGTTAAGGACTCCATTGATAATTTCAACAAACACATAAACCCGGGCTGGCTGGTATACCGAAAATCGGTGTCCACCAACGCAGCCTTTGTGGAGTGGGAGGATAGCCAGGAGTCTTTCAGCGACCTGCACGGCAACGAATTTATTGACTGCCTGGGAGGCTTCGGCATATATACCCTGGGCCACAGGAACCCGGAAATAATCAAGCTGGTCAACGCCCAGTTGAACCGTTACGCTTTGCACAGCCAGGAACTGGTGGACCCCCTCAGAGGCTATCTGGCCAAACTGCTGGCCATGTGCACCCCCGGGGACTTGCAGTACGCCTTCTTCTGCAACGGCGGTGCCGAAGCGGTGGAGATGGCCCTTAAGCTGGCCAGGCTGGCCTCCAAAAAGCACTATTATATTTCCACCGTAAACGCCTTTCACGGCAAGTCCATGGGTGCGGTGTCGGTAACAGGCAAGGGGATATATAGAAAGCCCTACCTCCCTGTGATCCAGGGAGTGCAGCACGTGGAATACGGCAATGCCGACGCCGCCGAGACCGCCATAAAAAACCTGCTGGCGGTGGGCGAGACCGTGGCGGCCATGATCGTGGAGCCCATCCAGGGCGAGGCCGGCATAATAGTGCCGCCCCCGGATTATCTCCCCAGGCTGAGGGAGATTTGCGACAGGTACGGAGTTTATTTAATAGCGGACGAAATCCAGACCGGCATGGGCCGAACCGGCAAGATGTGGGCCGTGGAGCACAGTGGAGTGATTCCGGACATTTTGATTACAGGAAAGGCCTTCGGCGGAGGAGTTATGCCCATAACAGGCATAATCGCCAGGCCAAGCCTGTGGACAGAGGACATTGTGGAGAACCCCTGGATTTTGGGATCGCCCACTTTTGGAGGCAACCCCCTGGCCTGCGCCGCAGCCATCGGGGCAATCAAATATACCATTGAATACGACATTCCCGGGCAGATTGCCGAGAAAGGACGGTATCTGCTGGGCGAGTTGAAGAGGCTGCAGGAAAAGCATCCCATACTGATTGATATAAGGGGTATAGGGTTCCTAATCGGCCTTGAGTACCCCTCCACGGAAATTGGCTTTGCGGTTTCCAAGGGACTGTTCAAACGGGGGATCATGACGGGCGGAACACTTAACAATGCCAAAACATTCCGCATCGAACCCCCTGGGATTCTTTCCAAAGAAACCATGGACAGGATAATTGAAAAGCTGGACGAGACACTGACGGAAGTGGAAAAGGAATTCGGATACGCGTAATTTTCGGATTTGACACTGCCGGGGGGATTATGATGAAGTTATCCTTTAATAAGGAGAAGTGCATAGGCTGCAGTCTCTGCCAGTTGGCCTGTTCCACGGTTAAGGAGCAGGTATTCAACCCCCGCAAGGCAAGGCTTAAGGTAACCGCCCTTTGAAGGGAAGGCCGGGATGGTGATGGGGCTGCGGCGGGTAAGGTTCTGCCCCGGGAGGAGTTTCACAAAATGCTTCAGGAATATTACCAGTTAAGGGGCTGGGACTCAAAAGGCCAGCCCGGAAGGGAAAAGCTCGCCCAACTGGGAATAGACCTACAACCATGAACAATGGCAAAAAATTCATGTAAAATAAAAAACGAAAGGAGACATCATGAGGATTCTATTATTGGGAGTCGGCGCGGTCGGTGAAGCATACTGCTCTTTGGGGGTGGAGAGGGACCCCGGGGCGGAATGGTTTGAGCATGTGGTACTGGCCGATTATACCCTGGACAGACCCTTAATGGTTCAGAAAAAACTCAATGACAAAAGGTTCGTAGTGGATCAGGTTAACGCGGCGGACAAGGACCAGATAGTGACGGCCTGCAAAAAGCACAATATTGATCTTCTGCTCAACTGCTGCCCGCAGTCGCTGAACGTTTCAATATTTGACGGGGCCTTTGAAGCCGGCGTGATGTACATGGACCTGGCTGCCACCCTGTCGGAGAAGCACCCCACCGATCCCTACAATAAACCCGGAGTGCTGCTGGGGGATTACCAGTTTAATAAAAGCGGCCAGTGGCGGGAAGCCGGCCGGCTGGCGGTAATCGCCATGGGAATTGACCCGGGTGTTACCGACGTGTTTGCCAAGTACGCCGAGACCAGACTGTTTGATGAGTTGGAGGAAATACGGGTCAGGGACGGCTCCAACATTTATGTGGAAGGCTATGATTTCGCCCCTGCCTTTTCGGTTTGGAGCGTTATAGAAGAAACCCTGAACCCCTGCTATTTCTGGGAAAAGGATAAGGGCTGGTATACCAGGGAATCCTTTGCCGAGCCTGAAATATTTGAATTCCCCGAGGGCATCGGACCCCAGGAAGTGGTGAGCATCGAGCACGAGGAAGTTATTTTAATTCCCCGCCATGTGAACAAGGGACTAAAAAAAGTAAGCTATAAAATAGCCCTGGACAGAGAGTTCATCGAGGTGCTTAATACTATTCGCAAACTTAGCCTGGACAACCCCGAGAAACTAAATGTTAAAGGGGTAATGGTGTCCCCCAGGGATGTGGTGGAGGCCTGCGTGCCGAACCCGGCGGAACTGGGCCACCTGATGCACGGTAAAATGTCCGTGGGCATCTGGGTCAAGGGCAAAAAGGACGGCCGGGACAAGGCTATTTACATATATGAGTGCGAGGACAACCAGGATTGCATGAAACGCTATAATTGCCAGGCGGTATCCCTGCAAACATCCATAGGCCCCATCATTGCCAGTGAACTGTTGGCCAAAGGAATTTGGACCGGCTCCGGCGTAAGGGCACCCGAAGAGTTTAACCCCGATCCTTTTCTTCAGTTAATGCTTGATTACGGCCACCCGTACAAGGTTATTGATATGCCCATAAAATAAAGGAATTAGAAGTTTTTCATTTTGTTTGCAAAATTTAGCTAAATCTAATATTAGAAAAGGTATTAAGTTAGTTTTGGTGAATTTTACGATAAACAGCTAATTTTTCCTTCA
Organism: uncultured Desulfocucumis sp.; assembly: GCA_965543975.1. Taxonomy (GTDB): domain Bacteria; phylum Bacillota; class Desulfotomaculia; order Desulfotomaculales; family Desulfocucumaceae; genus Desulfocucumis. The sequence goes on from CBEULQ010000135.1 coordinate 4,012, forward strand.
GGTTTTTGTTATTGATGAGTTCAGGCTTTCAATTAACTGCCTGTGCCGGGAGAAGAGCTCAAAATATTTTGCCTGGGAAGGTTTTATTTCGCGATGATGCGGTTATCAGGCATTTTATGGCAACGAGGCCGCCTGTTCTGTGGTTTTCCACACCGGGTGGGCTTTTTATTTCGCTAACAGCCTGTAGGACCCCGTCCTCGAAGGCCGGGGGTCATTAAGCACAAGGTTTGGCATCCTTTGGGGGAGTTGATGGATGATGGGCGAGTACATGGTTCAGTTGGTTAATATTTCAAAAAACTATGAAGACAACGTTGCTGTTGACTGCGTTTCCATAGATATTAAAAGGGGTGAGTTTCTGACTTTGCTGGGCCCCAGCGGCTGCGGCAAGACCACAACCTTAAGGTTAATCGCCGGTTTCGAGCAACCCACCGGGGGGGCGGTGTTGCTGGACGGTGAGCCGGTGGAGGGAAAGCAGCCGTACGAGAGAAACGTCAACACGGTTTTTCAGAACTATGCTCTTTTCCCGCACATGAACGTGTTTGAAAACATCGCCTTCGGCCTGAGGATGAAAAAAACACCCAAAGATCAAATAAAACAAAAGGTATCGGAAATGCTCAGCCTGGTTCAGTTGGACGGATACGGCGGCAGGACGCCGGACCAACTTAGCGGCGGCCAGAAGCAGAGGATAGCCATTGCCAGGGCTCTGATCAACAATCCCAAGGTGCTCCTGCTGGACGAGCCTCTGGGGGCGCTGGATCTCAAACTGCGCAAACAGATGCAGCTTGAGCTGAAACACTTGCAGCAGAAACTGGGGATAACATTCGTTTACGTTACCCATGACCAGGAGGAGGCCCTGACCATGTCCGACCGCATAGCCGTCATGAACAGGGGCAGGCTGGAGCAACTTGGCTATCCATTTGACATTTACGAAAAACCAATGACAAGGTTTGTGGCTGATTTTATAGGTGAGACAAATCTTTACCAGGGCAAGGTGACCGAGGTCAGAGACAATATCGCCTTTCTGGATTTAAGCGGCAGTGTGGTTCACGTGGTCTATAATGAATTGGCCTGCGGCGAAACTGTCTGGCTGGCCATCCGCCCGGAAAGGATTAAAATCAGCTTTTGGCCCGAAGAGGGAAAAGCGGCTGTGAGGGGACGTTTCAAGGAGCGCATATACGTGGGATCGGTGTTAAAAACAGTAATACAGCTTGATAACGGTGCGGAAATGACCGTTAACGAACAGGCGCTGCAACCATTTATTTTCGATCCGGACAATGACCAGGTTTTTGTGAACTGGGAGCCGGAAGACGCGGTGGTGATGAAATATTGAGACTGGGCAAATTATTGTCGGCCCCCGGGAGATGGCTGACCGGCGGGCCCCAGTGGACCCTTTCCCCGGTGATAATATTTATGCTGACTTTTCTTGCCATGCCCCTTTTGTTGGTGATACTGGTCAGTTTCTTTAAAAGGGGAACCTACGGGGACATAAACTTTGTATTTACATTTGAAAACTATATAAGGATGATGGATCCTCTTTATTTAAAGATATTGTGGGTGTCCCTGGTTATTTCCCTGGCCACCACGGTATTGTGTCTGTTATTCGGTTACCCCTTCGCCTATTTCATAGCCAGGGCGCCCAAAAAATTCAGGCTGCTTCTGCTGATGCTGATTATAGTGCCCTTCTGGACCAATTCACTGGTAAGAACTTACGCCTGGATAATTCTCCTGCGCACGGAAGGAGTTATTAACACTTATTTAATACAGCTGGGACTTATCGACCAGCCTTTAACCATGCTCTACAATCAGGGCTCGGTGCTGGTGGGGTTGGTGTACACCCTTTTCCCCTTTATGATTTTACCCCTGTATGCCTCCATAGAAAAACTGGATTCCAGCTATCTGGAGGCTGCCAGCGACCTGGGCGCAGCCCCGTGGCAGTCGTTTTTAAGGGTAACTCTGCCGCTGACCATGCCCGGTATAATTGCCGGATCACTGCTGGTTTTCATCCCCACCCTGGGATATTTTTTCATACCTGATTTGATGGGCGGCAGTAAAACCATGTTAATCAGCAACCTGATTAAGAATCAGTTTCTCACCGCCAGAGACTGGCCCTTCGGCTCCGCCCTGTCAATTGTGCTTATAGTTATTACCCTGGTACTGATTTATGCATATATCCGCATGGTGGGCAGCAAAAAAGACACGGAGGTATTCTGATGAATCCCGCTGTTTTTCGCTGGACGGCGATAGTGTACACCTTTTTGATATACATGTTTTTATATGTCCCTATATTGATATTGATTGTATTTTCATTTAACGATTCAAAATTAAATGCCATTTGGACCGGATTCACACTCAAATGGTACAGCAAGCTGATGCAAAATCAGGGTGTACTGGAGGCGACCAAAAACAGCCTTTACGTGGCCTTCTTCAGCACCATCATTTCAACCATGATAGGAACCCTGG
>CBEULQ010000136.1:0-6452 GCA_965543975.1 uncultured Desulfocucumis sp.
TTATTTTCCCGGAGCGAAAGGGAATATTCGAGGACTGGGTTATACAGACTGTTAGCAAAATAAAAAACAGTATACCAATCGCCCATACGGAAATTGGTATACTGTTTTTTTGTTGTCACTATTTAGGTATTCAGAATTCAGTAGTCAGAATTCAGAATATTTCAATACTATAAACCTTTCTCTCATACTGACTCCTGACTCCTGAATAATTCAATCCAGCCCGCAGGCCCAGGTGACCAGAGGCATCTCAAATTTATGGGTGAAATCCGGGCTGCTGGGTCTAACTCTGACGGTATAACCCAGGGATCCCGGAGGGAGAATCAGTTTTCCGGAAAACAGATAGGTGCTTTCTTCCAGCTGTTTTACCAGCTCCATGGGAAGGGTTTTTATACCCGTAATGCTTTTGTTTCGCACTTCACCATAGGCTATTTCCACCACCACGTCTTTATGCCATATGCTCCCCAGGTACACCGTGGCATTGACCTCCAGGCTGTCCCCGGCGCTCAGCCCCGAATAGTTCCCGGTTTCCACGGAGGTCACAGATACCTGGTGCCAATTGTTTTTCAAAAACTCCTTGAAAGCTTCCAGACGGGCGGCCACGGTAAAATTTTCCCGGCGAAAGTGAACCCCCCTGGCTATGCCCGGAATATAGTACCGTTCCGCATATTCCCTAACCATGCGATCAGTGCTGAAATATGGAACGATGGTTTTTATGGAGTTCTTCATATATTTCAGCCACTGGGCCGGCACTCCGGCTGCCCTCTGATAATAGAGGGGGATAATCTGCTCCTCCAGCACGGAGTAAAGGGACAGGCTGTCCTCCATATCCTGAATTTCCTCGTTGCAGTAATCTTTGCCCTCACCGATGGCAAAACCGTTCCTTCCGTTGTATGCCTCCGGCCACCAGCCGTCCAGCACACTGAAATTAAGCCCCCCGTTAAGGGCTGCCTTCATGCCGCTGGTACCGCTGGCTTCCTGGGGCCGGCGGGGGTTGTTGAGCCAAACATCCACCCCCTGAACCAGATGCCGGGCAACATTAATATCATAGTTTTCCAGGAATATTACTTTCCCTTTAAATGGTTCTTCCCTGGTGATATCATTAATCCTCTTGATCAATTCCTGGCCGGGGTGGTCGGCGGGATGGGCCTTGCCGGCATAGATTATCTGCAAGGGCCTGCTGGTGTTATTAACCAGCTTTGCCAGTCTCTCGTAGTCCCTGAATAACAGGGTTGCCCTCTTGTAGGTGGCAAAGCGGCGGGCAAAGCCGATGGTCAGTATTTCCGGGTCGAGAAATTTATCCACCTCGGCCACCCGGTGGGTAGCCTCGTAATTCCTGATACGCTGCATTTTAAGCCGGTACCGGATAAAATCAATGGTTTTCTTTTTCAATCCCAAATGCACAGCCCAAAGCACATCATCAGGGATGTTTTCCACCCGCTCCCACATATCCGCCTGGCTGATCCTTTTGTGCCAGTCGGGTGCCAGATACCGGGCGAAAAGCTCTTTCATATCACCGGCCATCATGGTTTCGGTATGCACGCCGTTGGTTATGTGAAAAATAGGTACTTCCTCCGGGGGTATGGAACCGAAAAACCTGCTGAACATGCACCTGGAGACATGACCGTGAAGTTCGCTTACGCCGTTTACAAAATCGGCAAAGTTCATGGCCAGATAGGTCATATTGAATACACCGCGGTCGTTGTCCCAGCCCAGGCAGATGAAATCGTCCCTGCTCATTCCCAGTTCGCTATAGTAGTGGCTGAAATAATGATCCATCATTTCCGCTGAATAGGTGTCATGACCCGCAGGGACTGGAGTATGGGTGGTAAAAAGCGTGTTGGCCTGCACGGCTTCGGCGGCCACCTGGGGGCTTACTCCACTCTGCACCTTTTCCCTAAGCCGTTCCAGGCAGAGGAAGGCGGCATGGCCCTCATTAATATGCCACATGTACGGATTTATTTTTAAATCCCGCAACGCCCTGACCCCGCCGACTCCCAGCACGATTTCCTGGGCCATCCTCACGTCTTTATTGCCCCCGTATAGCTGGGCGGTTATGTCCCGGTCCTCTCTGCAGTTCCGTCCCATATCGGTGTCCAACAGGTAGAGTTTTACCCGGCCCACTTTTACCTCCCAGACCCTTACATAAACCTTGCGCCCGGGCAGTTCCACCTGTACCAGCACTTCCTTGCCATCCTCCCTGGTAGCTGGAGACATGGGCATTTCATGGAAATTCAGATAAGGGTATTCAACCTCCTGGCGCCCTTCGGAGTTAATTCGCTGGGTAAAATAGCCGTGTTTATACAAAAGCCCTATTCCAACCAGGGGAACTCCAAGATCGCTGGCGGATTTAAGATGGTCCCCGGCCAACAGGCCGAGGCCTCCGGAATAGATGGGATGGGACTCGTGAAGCCCGAATTCAGCCGAAAAATAAGCTATCCCCTGCCCGGCGTGGCCGGGATAGCGGGCCTGATACCACTTTTCCTCCGCCATGTAGCGGTCAAAACGTTCTATGACCTGCCTGTAAAGATTAATGTATTCCGGATCACTGCCCGCTGAATCAAGCTCGTCCTGTTTCACCCGGAGAAGGAATTTAACCGGGTTATGGTAAACATCTTCCCATAATTCCCGGTTTATGCGAAAAAAAAGCTCCCTGGCCGGCCGGTCCCAACTGAACCAGAAGTTATAGGCAATTTCATTGAGCCTGGATATGTTGTCCGGCAACCTGGGTATTACCGAAAGTGTACAAAAAGAATACATAGCATCACCTTTTTTGTGAATTCAAATAAAATGTGCCCCAAAATGGTCTGATAAATTCACCGGAAAGAGGTATAATTAGGCAGAATATTAAAGGTGGTAGCCGCATGGTTAATGAGCAAATAAAAATGCGGGTTTTGCCGCACTTTAACAATATGGAAATATTACATGCAAGCTATGTCACCCAATCCTTTTCCCGGCATACCCACGACGTATTCGCCATCGGCGTTATCGAAAGGGGTGCGCTGAAATTTTATTACAGGGGTGAAAATATCGTCGCCCCGTACGGCCAGATCAACCTGGCCAATCCCGGCGAGGCCCACAACGGCTGCGCCGCCTCGGATGAGGGCTGGACATACCGCATGTTTTACCTTGAGCCGGATATGCTCCGGCAGGCGGCTTCGGAAATCAACGGCAAACACATGAACATGCCTTATTTCCAGGCCGGGGTTATCCGTGACGATGATATGGCCGCTGTCATTCGCCGGCTCCATATATTGCTGGAAAAGCCGGAAATACCGTTGCTTGAACAGGAATCCCTGCTGTTGTGGACACTGTCGCAGTTTATTATGCGCCATGCAGATGATTTTTACGTATTGCGGCCCGCCGGCAGGGAACAGCAATCCGTCAAAAAAATTCGGGAGTATATTGAAGACCATTATAATGAAGATATTTCCATTAAACAGCTGTCCGGCATCGCCAATTTGAGTCCTTTTCATCTGATCCGGGTTTTCCGTAAGGAGGTCGGCATCCCGCCCCACGCCTTTCTAAAGCAGGTCAGGATAAGACGCGCCAAGGCGCTGATTGCTGCGGGCCTCCCTATCGCCAGGGTTTCCATGGAAACGGGATTCACGGATCAGAGTCACCTCACCAGGCATTTCAAGGGCATTACAGGTATTACTCCGGGCCAATACAGCAATTTCATACAAGACCTTCGCTAAATTAATTTTTAAAATGTAACTGGTTAAAACATTTAATATTTTTGTGGAGGTCAGAAATGATAAGGAAGTGTGAGGACAGGGATTTTGATTCTATTTATTCCATTATTAACGACGCCTCCAGGGTATATAAGGGAGTCATTCCGGCGGACCGCTGGCATGATCCCTATATGGCCGGAGACGAACTCCGCCATGAAATAAACCATGGCGTCGTATTCTGGGGTTATGAGGTGGACAACGGGCTGGTAGGGGTAATGGGCATACAACATGTCGAGGATGTAACCCTTATCAGGCACGCTTACGTCAGAACCGCAAATCGTAGAAAGGGCATAGGAGAAAGACTGCTTTCCTTTCTGCTGGAGCAAACAGAAATGCCTGTATTAATAGGCACCTGGGCGGACGCTGATTGGGCTGTTAGTTTTTACCAAAAACACGGTTTCCGGTTGGTCTCCCCGGAGGAAAAAGATATGTTGTTAAAAAAATACTGGTCCATTCCGGAACGGCAAGTGGAAACTTCGGTGGTTTTGGCGGATGAAAAGTATTTTAGAACACGATAGCTTAATACCCATTTTGAGGCCGTTCAAAAACAAGCATGGCGCGGAAGGAGAAGCCGTACAGCGCGGAGCGTACAAGATTAGTACGTGAGCACTGGACGGCGAGCCTGAGTAAAGTGCCAGGCGTAGTTTTTCAACGGCCTCATTGGTCCTGCGGAATTTGAATACGCATAGCCTCTGTTTATCTGCAAGAAAAGTTTTACTGAAAGACAATATACAAATATGATAAAATATCATGGAACGTTTTGTGCCAACTCATAACATTAAGGTCAGGGGACACACCTCTCTTTGGAGTATGTCTATAGGGCCAGAGGAATGTCCCCAACGTATGATGTTAATGATATTTAATTCAAAGCCAGAAAGGTGAAAAGTGCAATGAGTGTAAATGCAGTCAAAAAACCTATATTTGTCGGCGAACTGGTGGTATATATGGACACCCCGGAAGAAGCCAGGGTGATTGAAATAGATTGCCGCTACGAGCTGTACACCACCGCCAATTCCTGCACCTGCTGCACCTACAGGTTCAGATCACATCGGGACCCCAACTTCCAATGCCGTCACATCGCGGCTGTGCGCAAGGTGATGAACGGTGAAGTTTCTATTGATTCCGAATAAATACAAGTGAGCCTTGGTTTCGGACGGGATCTTACAGGCTGTTTGTGAGATAATAAACGCCGCCCGGTTTCTATATAAAGAAACACTGGCGGCGTCTGTTTTTAGCTTAAATCCCGGGAAATTTCAGATGCCGGTCAAAAACAAGCATAACGCGAAAGGCGAAGCCATACAGCGCGAAGCGTACTGGCAGGTCAAAGGTCAGGCGAAAGTTTTAGGAACGGTCTCGGTTAAATCCCCAAAAAGTCAAACACCGCCCCGGGCATGTTCTCCCTGGCCACCACCTTGTTGTGTAGAACCGGTCTCTGGTCCAGGCCCCTCAATCCCGCGGGTATTTCCATCAAGCTGACCCGGGCCAGCACCTGCAGCAGCTCAAATTCGTCCTTTCCGGCCGCCGCCTCTTCGCCTAGCAGAGCCTTTACCACGCTGGCATTGAATTTAAAGGGACTGGCTGTGGACACAATAACGGTTTTGGTGCGGTCCCCTGTCTGTTCAACGTACTTTTTGTAGACATCCAGCCCCACTGCGGTATGGGTGTCCGCCACGTATCCCGTCCTATCAAAGGTATCCTTAATGGCAGCCATGGTTTCCCGGTCGTCGCTGAAATCGGACCAGAACAGCGACTGCAGCCGGGAGTATAGCTCCCTGCCCACCCGATATACGCCATTCTCCTTCAAATCGTTCATCCAGCCCCTGACGGCGGCTGTATCCCTGCCGGTAAGTTCATAAAGCAGCCTTTCCAGGTTGCTGGAAATGAGTATATCCATGGAAGGTGATATGGTTTTGACAAACCGCCGGTTGCGGTCATATACGCCTGTACGGATGAAATCGGTGAGCACATTGTTCTCGTTGGCCGCGCAGATCAGCCTGTTTACCGGCAGGCCTGCCTCCCGGGCGTAAAAACCAGCCAGTATATTGCCGAAATTGCCAGTGGGCACCACAAAATTAACCGGCTCGCCCTCCGAAAGTTTGCCTTTTAATAGAAGATCCAGATAAGCGCTGAAATAGTACACAATCTGCGGCGCCAGACGCCCCCAGTTGATGGAATTGGCCGATGAGAAGCGGAAGCCTTTCTCCCCTACCCTCCTGTTCATTTCAGGGTCGGTGAATATAGCCTTGACACCGCTCTGGGCGTCGTCAAAATTCCCCCGCACCGAAGACACGCCCACGTTGCCGCCCTCCTGGGTGACCATCTGCAGCCTCTGCACCTGGCTGACGCCCTGGTCCGGGAAAAACACGAATATCCTTGTTCCGGGAACATCCTTAAAACCCTCCAGGGCAGCCTTGCCGGTATCCCCGGAGGTGGCCACCAGTATTACGATTTCACCTTTTTCACCGGTTTTTGCCGCTGCCTTGGGCAGGAACCGGGGCAGTATCTGCAAAGCCATGTCCTTAAAGGCACAGGTGGGACCGTGCCACAGTTCCAGCACGTATGTACCAGGTTCCAGTTCTTTCACCGGAGCTATTTCATCCACATCATAATTGGTGGTATTATATGCTCCCCCGGTGCACTCCTCCAACTCGGCGACGGTAAAATCCGTAAGGTACAGGCGAAGAATTTCCGCCGCCCTGTCCCGGTAGGGCATGTCTTTCA
>CBEULQ010000137.1:0-6449 GCA_965543975.1 uncultured Desulfocucumis sp.
CGGGTGTTATATCTATTCACTGTTCTGGTTATCTCCGCCGCGCTGCTAACCGGTTGCGGAGGCAACAAAGAAGCTGCCACTACCGGCGAAAAGGAAAAGGCAAAATTCACTTATGCCATGAGTGGATTGTACAAGCCCTTTAACTACAAGGAAGGCGACAAGCTGGTGGGCTTTGACGTGGAAATCGGTGAAGAGATCGCCAAGCGTATGGGTATGGAACCCAACCCGGTCACCAACCCCTGGGAAACCATTATACAGGGTATGAAAGCAGGCAAATATGACGCCATCATCGGCAGTATGGCCATTACTGAAGAGCGTAAAAAGCAGGTGGATTTCTCCCGTCCCTACTACCGTTCCGGCGCTCAGATTTTTGTCAGCGACGCCAATGACTCCATTAAAGCAGCGGACGACATGAAGGGCAAGAAAATCGGGGTTGTCAAAGCCAGTACATTTAGAGATGTAGCATTAAAATATACCAGCGAGGACAAAGTTATCGGATATGACAGCGACGTCATTGCCCTTCAGGATCTGCCCACCGGGCGAATCGACGCTGTAATCACCGACCAGTTGGTTGGCATAATGGCCATCAACAGCGGACTGAAGATTAAAGACGTTGACAAACCACTGTGGGTGGATGAAATGGCCATCCCGGTCAACAAGGACAAAGCCGAACTTCTGAGCAATATAAACGCTGCCCTTGAAGAAATGATTAAAGACGGCACCTATGAAAAGATAAGCACCAAATGGTTCGGCCGGAATATCCTGGGAGAATAAGTGATTTAATAACAGGGTGCGTTTTTTAAAAAAACGCGCCCTTGACTTACTATGAGGTGACTGAATGACAGCAATTTACAATATCTTCATGGACAACCTCACGGCTTTCATGAACGCAACGGTGGTAACCCTTAAATTAACTTTTGTGTCACTGGTTTTGGCCATGTTTATCGGCCTGGTATTTGCTTTTTTCAAAATATCAGGAAACCGTTTGCTTTACGGCACCGCCCAGCTGTACATAACCGTTATCAGGGGGACGCCGCTCATTGTACAGCTCATGTTTTTATATTTCGGAATTATAAAAATTGTTGTTCTGCCGGCCTTTTGGGCAGGTTCCCTGGCTCTGGCCATCCATGCCGGAGCTTATATTGCGGAGATATTTCGCGGTACCATCCAGTCCATCGACCGCGGACAGATGGAAGCCGCCCGCTCCCTGGGCATGAGCTATCCTCTTGCTATGCGGCGCATCATCCTTCCCCAGGCATTTAAAAGGGCCATACCGCCCCTGGGCAACCAGTTTATCATCGGGCTTAAGGACTCCTCACTGGTGGCCTACCTGGGTGTAGCGGAAGTGTACGGCACGGCCCTTTATGCCCAGGCTGCAAACTTCCAGCCTTTCGAGACTTACATGGTGGCAGGTTTTTATTACCTTTTCCTGGTGGTTATATTTACTTTCCTGGTCAATAAACTGGAGAAAAAGCTAAATGTAGACAACACGGGGGTGAGTGCCGGTTGATCAGGATTAAGGATCTCAACAAAAGCTTCGGTACACTCCACGTTCTAAAAGATGTCAGTCTGAAAGTCAATAAGAGCGAGGTGGTAGTCCTAATCGGGGCCAGCGGCTCGGGTAAAAGCACCCTTTTAAGGTGCATCAATTTCCTGGAGATAAAGGACAGCGGCGAAATCAACATCATGGGTAAAAATGTGGACCCTAAGAAGGACGACTTGAATAAAATCCGCCAGAACGTGGGTATGGTATTTCAGCACTTTAACCTGTTCCCGCACAAAACTGCTTTGGAAAACATAATAGAGGCGCCTGTTTTTGTCAAAAAAATTCAGCGCAAGGAAGCCGTAGAAAAAGCCCAAGAACTCCTTAAAAAAGTCGGGCTTTCTGATAAAGCCGGCACCTACCCTGCCCAGCTTTCCGGCGGCCAGAAGCAAAGAGTAGCCATTGCCAGGGCACTGGCCATGAACCCGGAAATTATGTTGTTCGACGAACCCACCTCGGCACTGGACCCCGAACTGGTGGGGGAAGTATTGCAGGTGATGAAAGAGCTGGCCGGCGAGGGAATGACCATGGTTGTTGTAACCCATGAGATGGGTTTTGCCAAGGAAGTTGCGGACCGGATGGTCATGATGGATGAAGGCAGAATTATAGAAGAGGGAACCCCCTACGACCTGTTCCAGAACCCCAGGATGGAAAGGACACAGAAATTCCTGTCACAGATCCTTTAAGGCCGGTAAAAGAGGAAAAACCCCGGTTTAAAAGAGGCCGTTGAAAAAGTCCATCTGCTGCGTTGCGACTGCGGCCTCAATGCTCAACGTACTATGAGTACGCCTCCGCTTGAGGCCTTGCCGCGCCTTGCATCTGGAGCTTTTTAAACGGCCTCGGGCGAATGTATTTTTCAACACTCTCTAAAAGGCCAGGGTTTTTATTATCACCGGCACAGTGCCCCGGACCGGGTCCTTCGCCAACAGGAGTACCAACATTTTAGCCGCCACTACGATCCGCAGTGATTTGACAGTCTTTAGCCCCCTATTTCGGAAACTCTACCTCTACCACGGCACCACCGTCATTATACATTGATATACTGCCTCCCAAGCTCTCTTCAACCAGTGCACAGGTTATTTGCAAACCAAGATTGGCATTGGCTTCCTTATCGAATTCCGGTGTAAACCCTATCCCGCTATCCCGTATGACAATCCTGACCTTACCCTCATGGTTTTCTACCATTACGGATATTTGGCCGGCCACATTCCCCGGAAAGGCATACTTCAGGGAATTTTGCATAATTTCATTAACCACTATTGCGGTAGGTGTTGCCTGGTCCGAATGAACGTATACTTCATCACCCCGGACTTCCACCTCAACCTGTTGCTCCGGCGGCAGCATATTTTCCGTTAGAATTTGCCCTATCCGGCGAATACATTCCTGCAACTCAATGACCTCCGGGGTCTCCCTGGAAAATATCTCATGCACCAGAGCGATGCACCGGATGCGGTTTATGCTCTCCTGGAAAGCAACCCGCGTCTCCCGGGACTGTTCCCGCCTCATTTGCAATCTCATCAGGCTCGAGATGGTCTGGAGATTATTCTTAACCCGGTGGTGTATTTCCTTAATCACGGCCGATTTGGCTATTAGCTGCCTTTCTTTCTTTCGCAATTCAGTAATTTCTCTTAAAAGATATACCGTACCTTGCACCTCAGTATTATCTAATATAGGCAGGGATCTTACCAGGACAGTGTGTCCCTGAACCTGTACCTCTTCGAAATCCGAATCGCTGCTGAATACCAGTCTTAATTCCTTTACATGGCCGGTCAACTGCTCCACCATCATGCCCACAGGGTCAATACCGTTCGTAAAACCCTTTAACAATTCACAAGCCACCCGGTTGGCGTAAGATATCCTGCCTTTCGAGTCTACGATGAACAAAGCATCATGGATTAAGGTGGGCAGCACTTCCCCGACACCGGCCATATTCAGAAGGGTGTCAGTAAGCTTCTGCGTGGTCTGGGAAAGGAACTCCACGGTCATCTCCTGTCGGACCTGAAAAGAATTATCCCTCTCCATAATCAGAACAGCGATGATTTCACCTAAAGAGTTTTTAATGGGCGTAACCGTCTGGTATATAGGCACTCCTTCCTGGCTCATACCCTGTACATTAATGGCACGTTCGCCGGACTCAAAGGTTTGAAAAACCGCAGGTTCATTGCAGCGGAAAGCGTATTCCCCCACCACGCTCCCTTTATACAGAGAGGTAGCGGTGTTAGGTTTTGCCTCAGCCACTACCACAGCAGCATCCGGCTCCCGGGCGGGAACATCGATAAATATATCCGCTCCTGCCAAATCTGCAAAATACTGCAGGCTCCCTAAAAGATCTTGCAGAATTAATATGTCCCCTGCTTTCAAGTTGCTTTTTTCCCGGCAAAGAGCGGCTAACTGGACCTGTTCGAACATGCATGAAACCACTCTTACACCTCTTTCTCCCAAAATAAAAAACTAAAAGCCTCTACTGATCCCTCGCGGATCCAAATAGGGCTTCTTTGCCTACCGGATTAAACCGGTTTATTCTATTTTTTAGTCAATTTATAATACTGGGGTAGTAAAAAATAATTTCCCATATAAATCTACAAATAAAATAAGGCCTTTTATCAAATACTAAAAGGCCTCTCTGCCAACTAACAGTTACTACATTGTAACAGTTTATTACAAATATTATAAGACTTTACCTTTTTTAAGTCAACTATTCCCACATAAAACTTACAGATATTGGTGTTTAATCTACAAATTCAAACTCATAATTTTTGATACGAACCGTGTCCCCTTCCCTGGCCCCTGCCCGGCGAAGGGCATCGTCTATACCCATTATGGACATTATTCTTTGCAGCCTTTCCATGGCCTCCTCGTTTTGGATGTCGGTCATAGCCAGATGGCGTTCTATTTCCCTGCCCTCCACCATAAACGCGCCTCCGTCCCTCTGGATGGTAAAACGGGGAGCGGCCTGATGCAACACTTCCGGCTCTTCCTCATCCTCTGCACCGGTATCCGGAGGTATTTGGTCCAGCAGATCCGCCAGCCTGAACAAAAGACTGTCCAGCCCCTGGCCGGTTGCTGCGGAAACGGGAAATATTTCGAACCTCCCTTCGAATTCGCGCTCCAGCCGCTCAAGGTTTGACTGGGCCTCCGGAAGATCTGTTTTATTGGCCACCACCACCATGGGCCTGGCGGCCAGCCTGGGATCGTAAAGTTTAATTTCACGGTTGATGATCTCAAAATCCTGAAGAGGGTCCCTTCCCTCCGTACCGGCGATATCTAAAACATGGACCAGTATCCTGGTTCTTTCCGTATGGCGCAGAAATTCATGCCCAAGCCCTGCCCCGGCATGGGCACCCTCTATCAGGCCGGGAATATCCGCCATCACGAAACTCCTGTCTCCATCAACCTTTACCACACCCAGATTGGGTACCAATGTGGTAAAGGGATAATCAGCAATTTTGGGTTTGGCCGCAGAAACCCTGGAAATCATGGTGGATTTGCCGGCATTGGGAAATCCCACCAACCCCACATCAGCCAGCAGCTTAAGCTCCAGCTGCAACCAGAGTTCCTCTCCGGGTTCCCCCTTTTCGGCCATTTTAGGAGCCTTGTTGTTCAGGGTGACAAAACGGACGTTGCCCCGGCCGCCCCGGCCCCCTCTGGCCACCACCGCTTCCTGACCGTTTTGAACCAGATCGGCGATTTTTCTGCCGGTATCGGCATCACGCACCAATGTGCCCACAGGAACCCTTAGTTGCAAATCCTCACCGGAGCGGCCATGCATGTTTTTACCCATACCATGCTGGCCTCTCCCGGCCTTGTAATGGCTATGATAGCGGAAATCCACCAGGGTTCTTAAGCCTTCGTCGGCAACCAGCACAACGCTGCCTCCCCTTCCACCATCGCCACCCCAGGGGCCCCCGTCGGGAACATATTTTTCACGGCGCATGGCTACGCTGCCGCTTCCCCCGTCGCCGCCCTTTACATAAATTTTAGCCTTGTCGTAAAACATAAGGTCTCCTCTAAATTCGTCTTATATATATTATGTTTCATTTTTCTTTATTTAAGGCATTCCCTGGGGCAAATAATATGAATCTCGCCGCCGCCCCCTGAGACCGCCAGGCCCACCTTGACGCCGATAGGCAGCAATATATTTTCCATATCCGCCATGACATCCCTGGTAATTGTTGGTCCGGATGCCGGGGATTCAGGAAAGGATATTCGACATAGATATTTCTTATCAGACTCTGCCAGGGATAAAGCAATCCGGCGACCTGATATTTCCGGTGAGGCCAGGTAATTAACCGCCCGGGATAAAACTTCGTACAATACACCGCCTATTTCCTCAGCGGGAATCGCACATTCATCAAAATCGGTTTGTATATTGAATTCTATCACCACCTGATGCATCTCCGCCTGGTGGTTGCCCAGCATTAACGCCGCCGCCACATATGGGTTCTTCAGGTGAATGACCCTACTCAACCTCTCTATATCCATACATACCTGCCGGATATAATCTTTAACCCTGTCGCTTTTATTTAGCTGCACCAATCCGGATATAACCTGTAAATGATTGAGAAAATCGTGTCTTTGCACAGAAACAAATTCCAGCATGGTTAATAAATCCACAATTATCCTCCCGAACTTGCAAAAGAAGTCATATTGTTGTTCCGTAGGGACCGGGGACCCATGGCTATGGTTTTAAAACACTATATGTTTCAATTTATCCACAGGAGCTTCAAAGTAAAAAGTACTCATATACATAGTGCTCAAGACTCAGGTCTTTTTTTATCAACAGCTTATCCACAGAAACCGCCCTACATTTAATGCAATGGAGCATCGAATATTAATCACCGGCAATATAAGTAAGCCTTGGGTTCGGAAGGGGTTATTCCCCTACCGAACCCTTAGAGCGAACTTA
>CBEULQ010000138.1:0-6446 GCA_965543975.1 uncultured Desulfocucumis sp.
CGGTGCCGCTCTCACCCTGTATCAATATGGTAGAGTCGGACAGGGCCATTTTCCTTCCCTTTTCTTTGAGAACCCTTACCTGTTCCGAAATGCCGATTATATCGTCAAAACAGTAATTGTTGCTTTGGAATTGTTCCAGGCGGCTGTTAAGGTCGGCAATTATTTGATTGGACAACTTTAGTTCCCGGGTTAAATTCAAAATATCGGTTATGTCCCGAAATGCCACAACAGCCCCCAGCAGTTCATCACCGTCAAAAACGGGAGAGGAATTTGACACCACTTCGGTTTTTGAGTACACCGCCAGATTGCGGAGACCAAATACAGGCTTTCTGGTTTTTAGAGCCTTCACCAGTGCCCCATCCCTGGACATGGTGAAAACGTTGGTACCGATGCGCTCCCTGGGATCTATGCCCGTAATCCTGGTATAGGCCGTGTTAACATAGCGAAGTTCCCCGTCCCTGTCAACATATTGTATCCCTTCCTGCACATTGTTGAGAATTATCTCCATCAATTCCTTATCCCTGAAAAGCTGCATCAATTCCTTGTGGTCGTCGATCAGCACAAAAAGCTTCTCCAAAGCCGGGGCACTCACTACAATCACCCCGAAAGGGGTGTAACAATTGGATTTTTTAATTGTGCCCTCATTCTCTTTATCTTCCACCACAAACTGCAGCCCTTGCAAATTCATCAAACCCTCAACGCTGTCAAACACTGTAACACCAAGCTGCTCCACCACCTGGTGGTTAATACCACCTTCGGCGGTACCCACTATCCCCGCCAGCGTGACGAATTCAAAATCCGTGAATTTGCGGACCAGAAAGGGCAGTTGACTCCCCTTACAAACGAGACCCACTTTAATCTGCGGCATTCCCCTCACCCTGACCTGTTAAATGTCTTTACTTAAAAAAACTACGGTCTCTTATAAAAAAGCCTCTCCCTTCTAACGACAGGAAAAGGCCTATAATTTACGGCAGTTTAATTGTCCGGGCAATTACGAATTATTGGCTCTTATAGAAATTACCTCGTCAAGGATGCGGTTTGACAGGGCGAACTTGTCCATCAGCTGCAGGTTCTTAATACTACCGTCCGGGTGGATCAGTTTGGCTATGTTGGTATCGGTTCCGAAACCCGCACCGGGCAAGGTTATATCGTTGGCCACCAGCAGATCCAGGTTCTTTTTCTTTACTTTTTCCCGGGCGTTTTCTATCAGGTTTTCCGTCTCTGCGGCAAAACCCACCAGGGTGACGCCTTCCATTTTGTTGTTCCCCAGATCAAGAAGTATATCCGGGTTCTTCTCCAGTTCCAGGGTAAGGGTGTCCCCCTCTTTTTTAATCTTTTGCTCCGCCATAAGTCTGGGCCTATAATCGGCAACGGCGGCAGCCTTTATTACCACGTCGGCCTCAGCATAACGGTTTATGACGGCTTCATGCATCTCCCGGGCAGTTTCCACCCGCACAATATCCACACCCGGGGGAGGCGTCAGAGACGTTGGCGTGGTTACCAGGATTACCCTGGCGCCCCGTTTAAAGGCCGCTCCGGCAAGTGAGTAGCCCATTTTGCCTGAACTGCGATTGGAAATGTAGCGAACAGGATCAATGGGCTCCCTGGTGCCCCCGGCTGTCACCAGCACGGTGAGGCCGCTAAAGTCTCCCACCGGAGGAATCAATTCAATTATCCGGTCGATTATTGCCTGCACCTCGGGCAGTCTGCCCTTTCCTTGATGGCCGCAGGCCATTCTGCCGGATTCGGGCTCCAGTATATAATAGCCGTATTTCTTCAATATATCTGTGTTTGACTGAACCATCGGGTTTGCGTACATGTGGACGTTCATGGCAGGACAAATCAAAATGGGGCATCTGGCAGCCAGCACCGACGTGGTCAGCATGTCGTCGGCTATGCCGTGAGCCATCTTCCCCAGAAAGTTGGCAGTGGCAGGGGCCACGGCCATGATATCCGCGTTAAACGCCAGATCTATATGCGGAACCCGGTAACTGGGCGACCGTTCAAAAGTATCGTAATGAACAGGGTTACCCGTTACTGCCTCAAAGGTAAGAGGTGTTACAAAATTCATAGCGGACCGGGTCATGATAACATTTACCCGGGCGTTTAATTTGGTTAACTTGCTGGCCAGGTCCGCCGCTTTATAAGCGGCTATGCCTCCGGTCACCCCCAGGGTGATAGATTTGCCCCCCAGCATTACCCATACCTCCGTTATTTTATTCCCTGCTTGGTACGGCGGTAATTGACTTTGTTATTAACTACCTCTTGAAGCGCTTCCGTAACAGGCTTGCGGACCAGCCCGTCTATATTTTCTTCCCTCTGGTTTTCCTTTTTTTCCGTTAACTGCCTGGCCCGCTTTGCCGCTACAACCACCAGGGTATAGCGGCTGTCCACCTTCTGCATCAATTGGTCCAGAGACGGCTGGTTCATGGTCACCCTCCAAATCCAATTCATTTATAGGAGCCCGTTCCTAAAACTTTCGCCTGGCGTTTAAGGTCAGGGGACACAATTCCTCGAAGGAATGTCCCCAACATATGCTTGTTTTTGAACGGCCTCTAGTCTTTGTCATCGTTGAGCCATCCGGGAATTACCATCCTGCGGGGACGGCATTTTTCCGCTCCTATTATACATTCCAATTTACTTACCGCATTATCCACAAAATCATTTAAAACCACATAGTCATACTGAGCGGCCTGTATTAATTCGGTATCGGCCCACTTAAGCCTGACGTCAATTTCCTGCGGGTCATCGGTGCCCCTTCCCTTAAGCCTTTTCTCCAGTTCATCCCGGGAAGGTGTGGTTATAAAAATCAGTATTGCCTCGGGAAACTTCTTTCTTATTTGAAGTCCGCCCTGAACGTCAATTTCCAGTATGACATTGTAGCCGTTATCCAGCATTTCCTTTACAGGCCCAACAGGAGTCCCGTACATATAGCTGTATATTGCCGCCCATTCAAGGAATCCGCCGTCATCAATCAGCTTTTCAAATTCTTCCCGGGAAAGAAAATAATAATTAACCCCGTTGATTTCACCTGGCCTGGGAGCCCTGGTGGTTGCCGACACGGAAATTTTAATATCCGGATGGCGTTTCACCAGATGATGGCAAAGGGTACCCTTGCCGGAACCCGAAGGGCCCGATATTACTATTAATAATCCCTGCTGCATGATATATAAGCCTCAAATCACTCGCCCGGTTCCTCAATGGCCGGGGCCGGCGACTCTTTGCCGCCAAGTCGATGGGCTACCGTTTCCGGCTGCACCGCAGACAGTATAACGTGGTCGCTGTCGGTTATGATAACTGCCCTGGTTCTGCGGCCGTAAGTGGCATCAACCAGCATGCCGCGGTCCCTGGCCTCGGTTATAATCCTTTTAATCGGCGCGGACTCGGGGCTGACAATGGCGATGATACGGTTGGCCGATACTATATTTCCGAAACCTATATTAATAAGCTTGATATCCATTTGTTTTTCCCCCCAATTTACTCCAGATTCTGTACCTGCTCCCTGATTTTCTCCAGTTCGCTCTTTATTTCCACCGAAGCTCTGGCTATTGACAAATCTGATGCCTTTGAAGCGATGGTATTTATTTCGCGATTCATCTCCTGCAGCAAAAAGTCCAGCTTTCTGCCCACCGGTTCATCCATTTTCAGGGTAATTACAGCCTGGTCTATATGACTGTAAAGCCTCACTATCTCCTCGGTGATATTAGAACGCTCGGCAAATACCGCCACCTCGGCCATAAGCCTGCTCATATCAAGGGTAGAATCATTAAGCCATTCCTGCAGTCTCTGATTCAGCCTTAGCCTATACTCCTCCACCACTTCCGGAGCGCGCTCTTCTATTTGCTTAACAATGCTTTTAACTTGTTCCAACCTGGAAAACAGGTCCTGCTGAAGCCTGGTTCCCTCGGTCCCGCGCATTTCCAGCAGGCGGTCCAGCGCGCCGGAAAGAGCTTTTTCCAGCACAAGCCAGTACGCCTCAATATCCTCTTCCGGCTCCTCCAGGGTAATGACGTTAGGAAGAGATAGAAGGTGTTCCGGTTTAATTTCGGAAGAAATCCCGAGATCATTGAGAAGTTCTTCCATTGACTTATAATACGATGCTGCCAATACTTTGTCAACTTTAACAGCAAGAGTTTTTTCCGCACTGTCTTCCACCGATATGTAACCGTCAATTCTGCCCCGGGCCAGTCTGGACTGTATATACCGCCTGGCCTTTTCTTCCAGGTAGGCCATCCCCCTGGGCATTCTTAACATTATTTCACAGAAACGGTGATTAACGGATTTCAATTCCACGGTAAAATTTTTGCCTTCTCCCGTGGCTTCTCCCCGGCCAAAGCCGGTCATGCTCATGGGCAATACATTCACCACCAGTTGTATGGTTTGTACTCAAAATGCAGTTTCCTTAAATAGCTCTATTTGTTGCTTTAGATGTCAGGGGACACACCTCTCTTTAGAGCCCGGCTCCAGGGTCAGAGGAATGTCCCCAACTAATATTCAGAATTCAGTAGTCAGAATTCAGAATACTACGAGATGTTAAACCGTTCTCTTATGCTGACTCCTGACTCCTGGGTAATTACCTTTATTTTATCCTGCCCAGCAGCGCTTCGATACGGTCAAGGCCCTCTTTTATCCTTTCCATGGAAGCGGCATAGGATAGCCTGAAGCACCGGTCATCTCCGAAGGCAATTCCCGGAACCAGGGCCACGTTGGCCTCCTCCAGCAATACTGCAGCCAAATCGGAGGCGCCGTTTATTTTTTTGTCGTTGAAAAAACGTCCCGTGTAGTGACTCATGTCCGGGAACAGATAAAATGCTCCTCCCGGGCGGCCGCAGCTCAAACCGGGAATGCTGTTTACCCTTTCCAGCATATAATCCCGGCGCCGATTGAATTCCGCTGCCATTAAATTAAGCGGCTCCTGGGTGCCGGTAAGGGCAGCCACGCTGGCGGCCTGGGCTATGGACGTGGGGTTGGAGGTGGAGTGGCTCTGCAAATCCGCCATAGCCTTGGCCACGGGCAAGGGGGCGGCGGCATAACCGATTCGCCAGCCGGTCATGGCATAAGATTTGGATACGCCGTTTATAACCACCGTTAGATCTTTTAATTCCGGGCTCAGCGATGCGATGCTAACATGCTCCAGCCCGTCGTAAATAAGCTTTTCATATATTTCGTCGGAAATAACGGCTATTTTATGCCGTACCAGTATTTCTCCCAGGGCCGCCAGTTCCTCCCGGGTGTAAACAGCCCCGGTGGGATTGCTGGGACTGTTGATCAGTATAATTTTTGTGCGGGGGGTTATAGTGCTTTCCAATTCTTCCGGGGTGAGCTTGAAACCGTTCGGAGCCCTGGTCTGCACTATTACCGGGGTTCCGCCGGCAAGTTTTATCTGCTCAAGGTAGCTTACCCAATAGGGAGCCGGGAGGATTACCTCGTCCTCCTTCTGGCAGAGAACTTGGAATACGTTGTAAAGGGAGTGTTTTGCTCCCACGGACACAACGATCTGACCAGGCTCGTAATCAAGCCCGTTGTCTTCCTTGAATTTTTTTATAATGGCGGCTTTTAACTGATCCGTACCGGCCACAGCCGTGTATTTGGTCATGCCTTTGTTGATGGCTTCAATGGCTGCTTGTTTGATATGGTCGGGGGTGTCAAAATCCGGTTCTCCCACTCCGAAATTAACAACATCCGCACCGGACGCAATCAGTTTTTTAGCCTTGGCGTCAATTGTTAGTGTAGGTGATGGGCTGATGTTTGCAGCCCTGTCTGCCAGATTCATTCGGAAAAGTGCCTCCTTATAATACCAACACTGATTTTTGCTGGTTTGTTCTCTGTTAAAATTTTACCGTACCTACTTGCTTCTTAATCCTGTCTATGGCCTCTTTTAGCCGTTCGGTAGGCAGTGTAAGGGACATCCTGAAATAGCCTGCCCCCTTCGGCCCGTAGCCCGTACCCGGAGTAACCACCACCCCGGCTTTTTCCAGCACCAGTTCCGCGAAGGACTCGGAAGTGTGTCCCGGCGGCACAGGCGCCCAGACGTAAATAGTTGCTTTTGGTTTCTCCAGCTTCCAACCTATTTCATTAAGACCATCCACCAGTATATCCCGGCGCTCCCTGTATACATTGTTGTTATATGCCACGATGTCCTGGGGTCCGGTTAACGCGGCCATGGCGGCATATTGAATTGCCTGAAACTGTCCGGAGTCAAGATTGGATTTCAGCCTGCCCAGGGCTTCCACCACCTCAGGATGGCCCGACGCCCAGCCGATTCTCCAACCGGTCATGTTATACGTTTTTGACACCGAGTGGAATTCTATTCCCACTTCCTTTGCCCCGGGCGTCTGCAGGAAACTGATGGGTTTATAACCGTCAAAAGCCACCTCGGTATAGGGAGCGTCATGACATATCAGTATGTCATATTCCCTGGCAAAGGCAACAACTTCCCTGAAAAA
>CBEULQ010000139.1:0-6436 GCA_965543975.1 uncultured Desulfocucumis sp.
CTCCATGGCAGCCAAACTGGTTTCAAAAACAGTGGCAGGGAACATAACCGGTATGGCCAGGCAGTTCATAGTGGGACAGGACGCCCGGGAAGCCCTGTCCGGTCTGAAAAAACTGCGCAAGGAAGGACTGTCTTTCACCGTGGATCTGCTTGGAGAAGCTGTGGTCTCGGAAAAAGAGGCCGAAGACTACCAGCGCCGCTACATGGATCTCCTGGCCACTTTGTCTGCTGAAAAAAATAAATGGCGTCCCCTGGGAGGCGGCAAAGGAGATATGGATTGGAATCACAGCCCCATGGTAAATGTCTCCATTAAACCTTCGGCCATGTATTCGCAGCTAAACCCGAAAAGTTTTGAGTTTTCCGTTGAAATGGCTAAAAAAGGACTGCGGCCAATATTCAGCAGAGCTGTCAGGGACAATGCATTCGTATTGCTGGACATGGAGCACACCGCCCTGAAGAACCTGACATTAGCCCTGTACAAAGAACTCCTGGAGGAGGATGAGTTTAAAAACTATCCATATACCGGCATTGTCATTCAGGCTTATTTAAAGGAATCCGAAAAAGACCTTATTAAACTGATTGACTGGGCAAAGAACAAGGGCCAGAGGATTACCATACGATTGGTCAAAGGCGCCTACTGGGACGCCGAAACAATACTGGCCAAACAACAAAACTGGGATATTCCCGTTTTTACCAATAAATACGAAACCGACACCAATTTTGAAAAACTGGCCCGTATAATACTTGAAAACCACAATTACGTCTCCCTGGCCTGCGCTTCCCACAACATCAGGTCCATAGCCTGCGTAATGGAGACGGCCAGGGAACTTGGCGTACCAGCGGAACATCTGGAGTTCCAGGTACTTTACGGCATGGCCGAACCGGTAAGAACCGCCCTGCTCAAAGCGGGACTGAAACTGCGTCTTTACACCCCGGTGGGGGAGTTGATTCCCGGAATGGCCTATCTGGTCCGCCGTTTACTGGAAAACACCGCCAACGAATCCTTCCTGCGCCAGAGCTTTGCCGAAGGGGTTTCCAAAGAGGAACTGCTTAAAAACCCCATTGCACTGTTAAAGGAAAACCCTGCTCCCCGGCAGGACCCGCCTGAAGCGCCGGAATACCGGGATAAGGGCATTTTCAGAAACGAGCCGCCGCTGGACTGGACCATTGAGGAAAACAGGGTGAACTTCAATGCAGCCCTGAATAAGATTAGGGGCAGCCTGGGGCAAAAGCATCCGCTGAACATAAACGGCAGGGAAATATTCACAGCTAACGAATTTATCTCCACTGACCCCAACAAACCCTCCCGGGTGGTGGGAGTAGTGTCGTCGGCGGGAAAGGCGGAAACTGAAGACGCCATTACCGCCGCAAGAAACGCATTTTATTCATGGCGGGATATGGAACCCCGGCAGAGGTCCGAGTATCTTTTCAAAGCCGTCGGCGCTGCCCGGAATATGAGGCTGGAACTTGCGGCGCTGCAAGTATTCGAGGTTGGTAAAAACTGGAGTGAGGCAGACGCCGACGTAACCGAGGCCATCGACTTCCTTGAATATTACGGCAGGGAAATGATCCGCCTGGCCAAGCACCGGCGCACGGGCCGGGCCCCTGGGGAGATAAGCAATCTATTCTACGAACCCAGGGGTGTGGGCGCCGTCATAGCCCCCTGGAACTTCCCCTTCGCCATTTCAGTGGGTATGGTCTCCGCCGCCCTGGTGACAGGAAATACAGTGATATACAAACCTGCTTCCCAGTCACCGGTCAATGGCGCCATGGTTTACGAGATATTCCGCCAGGCTGGGCTGCCGGCGGGGGTGCTGAATTTCCTGCCGGGCCCCGGCGGGGTTATCGGAGATCTGCTGGTAACACACCCGGAGGTTGACTTTATTACCTTTACCGGCTCCATGGAAGTGGGGCTGCGTATCATTGAACTGGCCGCCAGAACCCCCGAAGGGGCCATGGGCGTTAAAAGTGTGGTGGCGGAAATGGGCGGAAAGAATGCCATCATAATCGATTCGGACGGTGACATTGATGAAGCGGTGGTGCACACTCTATACTCCGCCTTCGGCTACCAGGGCCAGAAGTGCTCCGCCTGCTCCAGGGTTATCGTACTGGAGGAGAATTACCATAAATTCCTCGAGCGTCTCGGGGCTGCCGCGGAAAGTATCAACATAGGCCCGGTGGAACAGCCGGAAAACTTCATGGGAGCGGTAATCGACCAGAACGCCAAAAATAAAATTTTATCCTACATAGAACAGGGTAAAAAAGAAGGAAAATTACTGGTCCACAGGGAAATACCGGGTATAGATGGCAATTATGTCCCACTGACAATTTTTGAGGGTATTGAACCCCACCACGTGCTGGCCCGGGAGGAAATTTTCGGACCGGTGCTGTCGGTGATGAGGGCAAAGGATTTCGATGAGGCTTTGCGCATAGCCAACAGCACCCGCTACGCCCTGACCGGCGGACTGTTTTCCAGGAGCCCGGCCAATATCGCCAGGGCAAAGAAGGAATTCCGGGTGGGAAACCTATACATCAACCGGGGCTGCACCGGAGCAATCGTGGAAAGACACCCATTCGGAGGATTCAAAATGTCCGGCGTCGGCTCCAAGGCGGGCGGACCGGACTATCTGCTGCAGTTTACGGTGCCCAGGGTTGTCACGGAAAATACCCTGCGCCGGGGATTTGCTCCCGCCGAGGAAGGGGACGCATAGCAGTTTTTTGACGGGAAGGAATGATTTTTATGGCGGGTAAAGGAAAAAGAGAGGAAAACATCAAAAAGATACAGTCGTCCATTACCAAGATTGAGGCTGACAATCCTGAGATAGTGGAAAAACTCAGATATGAACTGCTGCTGAAAAAAGCCAAGAAGTCAGATCCGAAAGATATAGCCGATGTATTGAGGCAGTGGTTGCTGCCCAAATAATTAATAAAACAGCCCGGGCAGTTCACAATACTGCCGGGGCTGTTTTTTATCACCTAATCTTTTTCCCCAGAGCTCTTCTTAAAACATCAACTTTGGCAACGATATCCGGTGACCCGACTATTTCTGTGACCATAGCTATGGAGCGGGCGCCCCGCCGGGCAACTTCGGCAATGTTGTGCTCTTTAATCCCGCCAATGGCAACAAAGGGAATGTTAATATTTTTTACAACATAATCAAGATAGGAAAGCCCCACAGGAGCACAGACATCTTTTTTGGTCCTGGTGGCAAAAATCGGCCCAACTCCAATATAGTCCACACCTTCTGCCAGGGCGGCACAGGCCTGTTCCGGGGTATGGGTGGACAGGCCGACGACCATTTCATCCCCCACCAGCCGCCGCACTTCTCTGACCGGAAGGTCGTCCTGACCGATGTGGACCCCGTCAGCGTCCACCAGCACTGCGATGTCCACGTCGTCATTGACAATAAAAGTCACCCCTGCCCTACGGGTCATTTCCCTGATTTCAAGGCATTCCCGGTATTTTTGCCCGGCCTTTTTATCTTTCTCCCGGTACTGAATAACCTTTATACCGGCATCGATCAACTGCCGTACCACTTCAATATTGCTTCTGCCCAGAGAGTGCTCCTCAGCAGTGATAGCGTAAATATCTGCATGTAATATCCCGGTCATACCGGCTTTAACAACCAAGTCAACCACCTTCCCGAAAGTGTTAATTACAGCATCCGGCCAGAATATCCTCTACGATTTTCTTGTGGTTGGGGCCTATTATCCTTAAGCCCTCCATGTCCCCTCTGGCAGCCCACTGGTAAGCCGTGTGTTCATGGCTCAAGGTGATGACAGGCCTGTTCGGGGTGGTCAGGCGGCAGAAGTAAAAAACACTGAACCTCTCCACCCCGTCGGGAAACATCACCACGTAAGTACGCAACAGTTTCAGTTCGTCATCCAACTGCAGGCCGGTTTCCTCCCGCACTTCCCGCAATAGGTCCGAAACCGGATCTCCGGAAATATAATGGCCGCCGGGAAGCCCCCACAGCCCCTCCACACCCTGCCCCTGGTAGGAGGAATAGCGCAAAAGCAGCGCCTCACTTTGGTGAACAAGCACCACATGCTGCATTACCGCCAGAAGTTTGTGTTTAAAGCCTTTCATAACAACCTCTTCCCGCCCCTACCTGATCAATTTCGCCGCCTGATCATAGGTAAGTGCACCGGGGCTTGCGTATTCCACCTCTCCCCCGGGACCAATGACCACGGTGGTGGGAATGGATCTTACACCGTAAGTCTGCGTCACGGAAGCGTCCTTATCAAGGTAGACGGGAATTTGCAACTTATTATTCTTCAGAAAATCTTCAACCACATCCACGGATTTTTCCTGGGGGGTTATGTTTATAAAAATAAATTCTACCTTATCCCTGTTGTCAATATATAGCTTGTTCAACTCCGGCATTTCCTCCTTGCAGGGAGGGCACCAGGTATTCCAGAAATTGATAAAAACCTTTTTTCCTTTCGACCCGGACAGGGTGTCTACCCGGTCGCCACGTTTTATGTAAAAATCAGCGGCATAGTCTCCCGAGAGCTTTTTATTCGTTCCTTCCGGGGCGGCAATGCTTACCTCCCCTACAATCCCGCCTTTAACGTCCTGCCCGGGCGCTACCTTGTCCCTTTCCGTAAGCAGCAACGCCCCAACTATAAATACGGCCACCACAATTAATGTAATATGTTTCGGCTTCAATATGCCACTCCCTTATGCCACAAAATATAATATCACCCTGTTCCACAATCCGGTCAGCAGCAGTATACCCATGGCGATGAGCAAACCGCCGCTCACAGCATTCACGTAAGGCAATATTTTACCTGCCTTTTGCATCCATTTGTGAATGGCGCCGATACCCAGGGCCGCCAGCATAAACGGCACACCCAGCCCCAGGGAATAAGCGGCCAGAAGCAGTACACCCTGCTCCATGGTAGCCGTGCTGCCGGCCAGGGCCAGTATGGATGCCAACACAGGTCCTACGCAGGGTGTCCAGCCCACCGCAAAGGACATACCCACCAGGAAAGCTCCGGGCCAGCCGGACAGTTTAGATGAAGAAGCCCCTTTAAACTGTCTCATCAGGGGTTTGAGGGTCACCAGTTCGCTGACATGAAGGCCGAAAACAATAATAAACACCCCAGCCAGCTTGGTGAGCAAAGCCTGGTGTTGGACCAGCAGCCTTCCCAAGGAGCCTGCAGTGGCGCCCATGACCGCGAAAACCGCTGAAAAACCCAGTACAAATGCCAGGCCGCCAAAAAATGCCCTGCGGCGGGAATAACCGGAGGAAAAGTCGGCGCTCCCTATTATTAATGAAAAGTACCCCGGCAGCAGGGGCAGCACGCAGGGGGAAATAAAAGACAGCAACCCGAAAAGAAAGGCAACGGCGGCATTGACATTTTTTAATTCTTCCAAAATTTACTCCACCTGTCAACAGATATAATGAACCCTCTTAATTGTCTTCCATATAATTTTATAACATTTAACAACTGGTCGACAGGATTTTCTACACGCCAGCTCTTTTGTTCCGTTACACCCGTTATTATCCCTGCCAGACGGAACCAGTACGACAGATACCTGTATACAGGCATAAAAAACACTACTCACCATATTTTGTGCATATCCTTGCGGTAGGATTTGGCCACTCCTTTATAAATCACCCCGAAATTAACACACTCCAGTAGAATATAGCAGACAAACATGCCCATCATGGCTATGATTACAGTAGGTAATGAATAACCCCAAAAATATAGAAAGGGTATGAGAAATGTTCAGGCTGGGACTCCTAAGGAAGTGCTATATAATGGTCCAGGGCTACATAATATAAAAACTCATGCTTGTCGGCGATCGCTTGAGCCATAATTCTAGCAGACGGTTTTAGGCGAATTTGATTTTCCTCATGCAAAAAAAACGACCTGACTCCATATTCCATTTTCAATCTGATAATTCTTTCCAATACGTTTTGACACCAGTCCTGACTATCTTTTTGGGAAAACAACGGGTTTTCCCAGCATAAACCGTCCAGATATTTTCCCGTTTTTGTGCAAAGCTGTTCGAGACCATTATTTTGCACCAGCACATGATTGGGGAACAATTTGCGAAGACTGCGTACCAGATCCGTTGCCTCCGTCATTTGCATATTTCGTTCTGCCGGCGGTATAATAGGGTTTTCTACATTTCCAATGGTATCCATAAAAATACCATCGTAGCCTTCATGCAGCAAAAGCCTGCCCACATGATGATGCAGCAGACCCATCCATCGTCTCGATTTCAAATTAAGCACATACGTGTTAAAAGATTCTTTATATAGCTTCTTTCCGTTAACATGCAGGAAGTCTTCTTCCTGCAGCATTGAGTATAAATCATGAAACGATCCCAACTCCATGATGGTGACATAACCCAAAACCAACGTGTTCATTTCTTGTAAAACTCGAATATTCTTCGCTGTTTGAGCACTCGGTTCTACAATT
>CBEULQ010000140.1:0-6428 GCA_965543975.1 uncultured Desulfocucumis sp.
GTCCCCAACTTATAAGGTTATTTTTGGGTTTTTTCTTGTTTAATCAGCTTATCTTTCACTGCTCCGCAGGACTTGCATTTTCCCGGCTTGCAACGGCTTTCCACCGTGCTGCCGCACTCTGCGCAGACATAAACCGCCATTTACTCACCCCCAACCGCTTTTTTAGCAGCATTCCTTATTTCCCGCACCGCCGCCGCCGGATCAGCCGCGCCGAAAACAGCAGAGCCCGCCACCAGTACGGTTGCCCCGGCTCCCGCCACCAAAGGGGCTGTTGGAGGCGCTATGCCACCATCAACCTGTATTTCCGCCCGGGAATCATGTTTTTTTAATATGTCCCTTACTGCTTGGATTTTAGCCAGCATTTCAGGTATGAATTTCTGGCCTCCGAAACCAGGGTTTACTGTCATTACCAGCACCAGATCAAGCATATGGGCCACATGTTCAATTACAGACTGATGTGTTGAAGGGTTCAGTGCAACACCCGCCCTCTTGCCTTTTCTTTTTATCATTTCCAAGGTGCGGTGAAGATGTGTCGCAGTTTCGGCATGCACCGTGACGATATCAGCTCCGGCATCTATAAAATCATCAATATAATTATCTGGTTTTTCAATCATCAAATGCACGTCAAATACCATAGCCGAAAGGGACCGCAGCGAAGCCGCAACCGCTGGCCCTATGGTAATATTGGGAACGAAATGCCCGTCCATCACATCAATATGCAGGTATTCGGCACCGGCTTTTTCCACCACCCCCACGGATTCTCCCAGTCTGGCAAAATCGGCTGACAGTATAGATGGCGCTATTTTAATCATCGGTATTTTCTCTCCTGTTTTTTAATCTCGTCCAGAAATTGCAAATAGTGACTATATCTCAAGGGATGAATTTCACTGTTGTCAACTGCCTCTTTTACGGCACAGTCCGGTTCGCTGACATGGAGGCAGCCGTTGAAGCGGCAGTTTCCCAACAACCGCTCCATTTCCGGAAAATAAAGGGATAACCCCTCCTTTTTTATATCAGGCAGATATAACTGTGAAAAGCCGGGCGTGTCCGCCACCAGACCTCCACCGCTTAATGAAAGCAGTTCCACATGCCGGGTGGTGTGGCGGCCCCTTTTTATTTTTTTGCCAACTTCGCCGGTTTTCAGGGAAAGTCCCGGCTGAACGGCGTTTAACAGACTGCTCTTGCCCGCCCCGGAGGGTCCTGCCAGAACGGAAATTTTTCCCTTTAAGAGTTCTCTTAAACTATCAACACCCTTATCCTGATATACGCTGGTTTCCAGCACATTATATCCTGCCCGGCGGTATAAATCTGCCATTTCAAGATGATCGCCGTCGGAAAGATCCGTTTTGTTCAGGCAAATAACCGGCTCTACCCCGGAGTGCTCCGACTGGACCAAAAACCTGTCCAACAGCATGGGTGTAATATCCGGCTCCCGTACTGCAAAAACAATCAACGCCTGGTCAACGTTGGCCACCGGCGGTCTAAGCAGGGCGTTCTTTCTCGGGTAAACCTTTTCTATTACCCCCACATCGTCGTGCCTGGGCTTCACGGCAACAGTGTCCCCCACCAGCACCTCCGTCTTATCCAGCCTGAACTTTCCCCTCAGCGAGCACTCCCATACCTCGTCGTCCCGCTGAACGTAGTAAAACCCGGCAGTGGCCTTAACCACCACACCATTAAAATATTTACCGTTTCCGTTTTCTTTCACATTCACATCTGTTTTTCCCTCACTTGGTTATTGTACACATATGCTCCGTACCGTCTATATTTATTAAGAAACGGGTTCGGCCCACACTTCCTTATTATCAACATATACCTTTATAGTAGCCTTGCCCCAGAATTCAACTGATTTCTTCACAGTGCTCCCGGGAGGGTGCTCATTGACATAGGCGTCCCTGGTACCCTTGACGTCTGTCACCTCAATGCGTACCCAGTGGTTCTGGCCATCATCCGGAATATCTTTAACTTCAACATCGACTTTTTTGGCAACAGGGCCGGGGCCGTTGCTCAGGGTCAACTTGACCTGGCCGCCTTGGGCCAGGAGTGTCCCCGGCTGAGGTTCCTGCCCGATTACCTGGCCCCGGAAATAGTCAACGCTGTTTTCCCAGGTTACGGCCGGATGAATCTGCAAATTCAACTCGGTCAGTTTCGATACCGCCGATTCCTGAGTCTGTCCGGTAAGGTCCGGCACCTGCACTTCGGTGTTCTTACCTTTGGATACGTACACGGTTACCTTGCTGCCCCGGAGAGCCTTTTCCAGGGCGCCGGGTTCCTGTTTGAAGATTTTCCCTTCATCCACCTGATCGTTGTAATCCTCAAGGGGCGGTTCGTTTATTTCAAATCCCGCTGAAGAAAGTTTTATTTTGGCGTCAATTACTGTCAATCCGATAATGCTGGGGACAGTCTTTAAATCCTGTCCCTTGCTAACCGTTATGGTGACCAGCCTGTTCTTTTTCACCGGCCTGCCGGGTTCCAGGTCCTGGCTGATCACATAGCCCTCCTGAATAGTGGGATGATACTCTTTTTTCACCGCCACCTTCAGGCCATGGCTCTCCAGGGTAAACCTGGCGTCTTCTTCTGTCATATCTTTTACCGAAGGCACTTCAACCTCCGGCACATTGATGAAAATGTTAAAAGCAAATGCGGCCCCGGCTATCAGAATTCCCAGCAGCACCATCAGCGCCAGCCAGCCTCCCCGGGTTAGCCTCTTTTTCTGGCCTGGCTTTCCCTCAACTGCGTATTTCAGGTCGGCTCCCCTGATAATTCTGGTGGCCTCCTCATCCAGGGGTATATAGCGGGTTGCGTCTACATCATCGTCAGCTATTGAATTCTGCAGCACCAGTGACATTTCCCCGGCACTTACAAAACGCCTGTCCGGATTCTTCTCCAGGGCCTTATACACCACATGCCCCAGGGGGCCGGGTATGCCCTGGCGTATCCGGTCCATGGGCGGCGGGTCCTGCTGTACATGTTTTAATGCCACGGCAATGGGGCTGTCCCCGGAGAAAGGCACTGTACCGGCAAGCATTTCATAAAGCACGACACCTGTGGAATAAATGTCCGATTTTGGACCGGCCTGCTCGCCCCTGGCCTGTTCGGGAGAAAGATAATGAACGGAGCCGACGATGGTGTCGGTGCCGGTCATGGTGGCAGTACCGGCCTCCATGGCAATTCCGAAATCTGTCAACTTCGCCCTGCCGGTTTTGGTTATCAAAATATTGTGGGGTTTTACGTCCCGGTGAACTATTTTGTTCTCATGGGCATGCTCCAGCGCATCGCATATCTGCCTGGCAATTTGCACGGCCCTTTCCGGCGGCAGTGCCCCTTCCCGTTTAATTACAGTTTTCAGGTTTTCCCCGTCAATATATTCCATCACCAGATACTGGATGTCGTCTTCCGTTCCCACGTCGTAAATACTTACTATATTGGGGTGGGAAAGACTGGCCACCGATTGGGCCTCCCGCCTGAAACGGCGGACAAAATCCTCATCGGTGGTATATTCGGGACGCAGCACCTTGATGGTTACCAGCCTGTTCAGTATGGTGTCCCGGCCCTTGTAGACAATGGCCATTCCTCCGCCGCCAAGCTGCTCCAATATTTCGTATCTGTTTCCCATCATTTTGCCCAACACTGGCCTTCACCTCAGTCCGGTAACAAACTTAAAATTAATGAAAAAAGTTGTTCGTGCCGCACTGGTCGGCACCCCGGTAGACCGCTTCTTAAACTTTCGACGTCATTTGAAATATGTGAAATTCTGTCCGGCCCCCGTTGGCTCACTGCAAATAAGCCGCCATGACCTCCCTGGCCACAGGAGCGGCCTCCTTGCCGCCTGCGCCTGCATTCTCCAGCACCACCGCCACAGCAATACTGGGGTTCCCGGCCGGGGC
This sequence comes from uncultured Desulfocucumis sp., assembly GCA_965543975.1. GTDB lineage: Bacteria > Bacillota > Desulfotomaculia > Desulfotomaculales > Desulfocucumaceae > Desulfocucumis. The sequence continues at coordinate 3,888 of CBEULQ010000140.1, forward strand.
GAATCCTACAAACCAGGCGTGTGTTTCCCCTCCGGGGTTTTGCGCCGAACCGGTCTTCCCGGCCACCCTGATTCCGTTTATAGCGGCTGCTGTGGCGGTTCCCCGGCTGACTACGGCCTCCATGGCGGTTGTCAGCCGGGCGGCAATTTCCGGTGTCATGGCCGCATAAAGCTGTCTGGGGGCGGCTTTATCCCTGACTGTACCCTTTACCGTTTTAACCTCGTTTAATACGTAGGGCGACATTATCACGCCATTGTTGGCTATTCCGGCAGCCACCAGGGCCATCTGCATGGGGCTTGCCATAACCCTTCCCTGCCCGATGGCAGTTGAGGCAATTTCCGTCTTGCCGTAAGAACCACCGGGGAGTGTACCCGGATTATAGCTAATGTAATTAAAATCTATTGGGGATAACCTGTCCTGACCGGCTACCGGGCGGTCTTTTCCCTGCCCCTTTGATCCATCTGTTACAAAGCCAAAGGCCCCGGCGGATTTTTTCAATCCCTTCTCACCCAATAAAAGGCCGTAGCGTGCAAACGCGGTGTTGCAGGAAACCCTGAGAGCGTCGTTAAAATCAACTATTCCATGGGCTTTGGTATCTTTTAAAACAAAACCATCCACCGTGATGCTGCCGTCGCATTTAATCAACTCCCGGGTTATTTCGGCATTTTCGGACAAAACCCCTGCTCCCGTAATGAGTTTAAAAGCGGAGCCCGGAGAATACATACCAAAAGTCGCCCTGTTTAACAATGGTGAATTTTCATTGTCCTTTTTTATCAGGTCGAAATATGTAACTTTAACTTCTCTGGTCAAAGTCTTCCCGTTTTCCACGTATTTTTCCGTTTTACGGTCAATCACCCGCTCTATTTTATTTGGGTCGTATCCCGGCGTGCTTGCCAGAGCCAACACTGCTCCCGTTTTCGGGTCCAGGGCAACCACTGCGCCCCGCCTGTTTCCCAAAAGAGTAACTGCTTTTTTTTGCAGATTGGCGTCCAGGGTCAGGTAAACATTGTATCCGTAAGACGGGCGGTTAAAAATACGGTTTATTAATTTATCTACACTGCCGGCGTCGTCCAGCGCCAGCAAATAAGTGTCAAACTGTGACTCCAACCCCGTGCGTCCATATTGTTCCGAAACGAAGCCAAGCAGTTGTGAGGTGCTTTGGCCCAGGGGGTAACTCCTTTTTCTCTTGCCGTTTTCTTCCACATCCCGGGCCAGCACAATGCCGTTGCGGTCGTATATAGCACCCCTGCGTATCCCGGCCTCCTCCGCCGCCAGCCTGCGGTTGTACGGGTTTGTAGCCAGAACCGGACCCAGGTAGAAATTGATATACCCCAGGAAAATCAGTTGGGCAACAAAAATTAAAATAAAAAAATATCCCAACTTACGGACGTTCTTATTCATTGCTCAAGGCCTCGTGAGAAATGTTCAGAAGCATTCCCAAAATGATAAAATTGGCCACCAGAGAACTGCCTCCGTAGCTTATAAAGGGAAGCGTCACCCCCGTAAGTGGAAGCATTTTTATCACACCTGCTATGATTATAAATGATTGAAGGCCCATCAACGCCGTTAATCCACCGGCCAGCAGGGTGGAAAAATCGTCTTTAGCCCTTATGGCTATGCAAAAACCCCGGTATACAAAGAGCATGTATAAAATTATGATTGCCGCCCCGCCCATTAAGCCCAGTTCTTCTGTAATGGCGGCAAATATAAAGTCAGTATGAACCGCGGGTATAAAGCCCGGATAACCCGCTCCCAGCCCGTCCCCTGTAAGGCCCCCGGCACTGAGGGCAAACAGCGATTGGGCAATCTGATATCCCTGCCCGGTAATATAGTCCCAGGGGTTTACCCAGATGATATAACGCATGGCCACGTGATCAAATATCTTGCCTGCAACCACGGCGCCCAGCAGGAAGAACAAAGTGCCGAATCCCACATAGGCCAGCCTGGCGGTGGCAATATATGCCATTGCCAGAAAGGTTCCGAAATAAATCAGGCCTGTACCCAAATCCCTTTGAAACACCAAAATCAATAGGGACACTCCCCACATGCCCAGAAGCGGCCCCCAGACCTGCGGACCCGGCAGCGACAACCCCAGTACCGTAGTGGAACCCCTGGTAAGAGCCAGTTTATTTTCAGCCATAAAGGATGCTAAAAAAATTACCACAAAAATTTTAACAAACTCCGAGGGCTGAAGGCTAAACAACCCGAAATCAAGCCAGCTTTTTGCACCTCCACGCTCCACACCGGCAAATATGGGCAACAGCAATATGGCCACGCTGGAAGCCGCAATGATATATTTGTAATCCGCCAATATTCTATAATTGGTGAGAAGTCCGGTGGTCAGCAGAAGCACCAGCAACCCTGCAATCAGCCAGATAAATTGCCTCTGGGCGTAAGCAGGCTGGAGCCTGTATAAAAAAATCAAACTGGTGAAAGACAGCAGAGATGTAACGGGCAATAAAAAAGGAAAACCCATAAACCCCCATAACAGCCAGATAAGGCACACCAGCAAAAAAGTCAGGGAAGGAAAAGCAGCCCCAA
>CBEULQ010000141.1:0-6420 GCA_965543975.1 uncultured Desulfocucumis sp.
CCATACTGATTGCTTGTACTGGGCGGGCGCTCGCTTCTTGCCGGTAAAACAATCAGTATGGGGCTTGAATATTTATATTTTTACGTATTAATTATCATAAAGCCAGTGTTAATATCCTAAAGGATGGTATGTATGCGCAAGGTACTTTCCTGGAATCGCTATCCTCGTATAAAACATCGCGAAGTGTTGACCCTTTATGATCGTTTTGGTGGTTTACCTAAAACTGAGGCGTCCTGCTTGCCCCATGGCAACGGGCGAAGTTACGGCGATGTTTGCCTTAATGAAGGCGGAACGTTGCTGCATACTCGAAGGCTCGAACGCTTCATCGCCTTTGATCGGTCAACAGGTCGTCTCCGCTGCGAGGCAGGCGTATTGCTGAAAGAAATTCTCGATTTGGTATTGCCGCAGAACTGGTTTTTACCGGTAACGCCGGGTACGCAGTTTGTTACGGTAGGCGGAGCCATTGCCAATGATGTGCACGGCAAGAATCATCATCGCGCCGGGTCCTTTGGCAACAATGTGATTTGCCTGGAATTGCTGCGCTCGGATGGGCAGCGGATCGTATGCAGCATGGAGAAAGCAAAGGAATGGTTTACCGCAACCATTGGAGGTTTGGGCCTGACGGGCTTAATTACCTGGGCGGAGATTCAGCTTGTGCCTGTCTCCAACCCGTGGATGTTAGTACAATCCCGTCGTTTTTCAAGCTTGGATGAATTCTGGAAGATCAATCAAGAGGCTGAACACCAATGGCCTTATACTGTAGCATGGCTCGATTGTCTCTCGAAGGGGCACAGTCAGGGGAGAGGCATATACATGGCCGGGCGTCATGCCCCTATGACGGAGAATTTACCCAAGCGTCAACACAAAACCTTGTGTTTCCCGTTGGATCCACCGTTTTCATTGGTTAATCCTTTAAGTTTAAAGATTTTTAACGCTCTTTACTACCGTAAGCCGTTGAAGCGGGAACCGGTTTTTTCCCATTTTGAGCCTTTCTTTTACCCTCTTGATGGAGTGCTTGAATGGAACCGCATTTACGGAAAAAAGGGATTCTTCCAGTATCAATGCGTTCTTCCGCCAGAAACTGCGGAAAGAGATATGCGAGAGATGCTGACAAAAATTGCAGACAGCGGACAAGGATCGTTCCTCGCCGTACTCAAGACCTTTGGGAACATTCCTTCCCGGGGACTGTTATCGTTTCCCCGCCCTGGCGTTACGCTGGCGCTCGATTTCCCCAACTGCGGCCAAGCGACATTGCGGCTGTTTAATGAATTGGACGCTATTGTGCGCAATGCTGGCGGTGCAATCAACCCTTCCAAGGACGCTCGCATGCCTGCACAAATGTTTAAAACCGGCTTTCCCAATTGGGAACGTTTTGCCGCCTTTATTGATCCCAAATTCTCATCCAGCTTTTGGAGGAGGGTGAGCATATGAGTAAGCCTCAACGTATTGTCATTTTTGGCGCCACCTCGGCGATTGCCGCTGCCTGTGCCCGACTTTGGGTGGCACAGGGCAACAGCCTTTTCCTGGTAGGGCGCAATAGGAACAAACTGGAAAGTATGCTTGACGATCTTAGGGTGCGTGGTTCTCCTGAACAGCAGATCGAAGGTTCGATTGCCGATCTGAACGATTTCGATCGTCACGAGGATCTGCTTGCGCGGGCAGAACAAGCCCTGGGTGGAATAGATGTGGTACTCATCGCGCACGGCACTTTACCGGACCAGCAAGCCTGTGAACGATCAGTAGCTTTGACCATGGAAGAGATCCGCACCAATGCGCTGAGTGTCATAGCCTTATCCACCATTGCGGCCAGCAGGATGGAGGCCAAGGGCAGCGGTGTTCTGGCCGTTATCAGTTCAGTCGCCGGCGACCGGGGCCGCCAGAGCAATTACGTGTACGGTGCGGCGAAAGGCATGGTGACTCTGTACATGCAAGGACTTCGTAACCGCTTGGCCAAGCGAGGAGTAGCCGTCATCACCATCAAACCGGGCTTTGTGGATACCCCGATGACCGCACAATTTAAGAAGAAAGGCGCCTTATGGGCTAAGCCCGAAACTATCGCCCGTGGTATTGTGATGGCCGTCGAAAAGAGGCGAGATGTGGTCTATCTGCCTGGGATATGGCGCTGGATTATGTTAATTATTCGGCATATACCTGAGGCCATTTTCAAGCGGCTTTCCTTATGAGCAGGATGATCGCCTTTTATGAAATCATACCGTTTCGCAACTGATATGTGCTATTGTGGTACGAAGTAAACTGTCATTCATTGACGCCATTTACTCTACATAACCTTCCTGTTTAAGATAATTCATAACGATTTTAGCTGACATCTCTGGAGATACTTTGCTTGTATCTATTGTTATCTCAGGGTTTGCAGGTGGTTCATAAGGATCTGTAATCCCTGTAAACCGCTCAATCAATCCTTTCCTTGCCTTTGCGTATAATCCTTTAGGGTCGCGTTTTTCACAAATCTCTAATGGAGTGGAAAGATACACCTCGATGTATTTGCCATATTTGCTTATAAGTTCTCTGTTTTTTTTGCGGCTAGTTTCATAAGGGGCGATTAGGGCACATATGGAAATGCCACCATGTTTTGTGATTTCACTTGCTACAAATCCTGTCCGTTCAACATTTATATTTCGGTGTTCTTTGGAAAAACCAAGCTCCTGGGAAAGATGCCTTCTTATTATATCACCATCTAACACTGTAACTTTTCTATTCCTGTTTCCATAAAGTTCATTGGCTAGAAAATTGGCCAATGTAGTTTTTCCGGAGCCGGATAAACCGGTTATAAAGACCGTAAAACCTTGCTGCACCTTAATCTTATCAAGCATAACTGAACCTTTCATTAAATCTTTTTATTGTGTATACTTAAGCGTTTATCCCAATATATATTGTGCTAATCATTAACCAGTTTGCATAAACAGTTATCTTGAACTCAGGTACACTTAATTATATTTCTTACTTACACGGTAATATCAGATTACATCCGCAAACCCTTTACGCGTTTTTTGAAACCAGACATACCCTAAAACAGCTACCAGTAATCCAATTAATGTACCAATAAATAGCCAGTTCCATTCCGGCATTTGCCCCCAGATAATTATCCGGCGCATATCTTCAACGATATAATTAATGGGGTTTAAAAAAAGAATAAACTTAAATTTCTCCGGAACTGCTGATGCAGGATAAAATATTGGGCTAAGAAACATTAATGCCTGTGTAAAAACACTCACAATCTGTCCAATGTCTCGCAGATAGACGCCCAGGGAAGCCAAAAACCAACTCAGTCCCAGTGTAAAAAACAAAAGCGGAATTAATACCAGCGGTAAAAACACTAACGTCCAATTGAATACACCCATCAAAATAGCCAGTCCTATAAGCAAAATAAAAAGACTAATGGCTGCCTGCACCAATGCTGCTCCAAATGCTGCAACCGGCAGTATTTCTAACGGGAAGACAACTTTTTTAACAAAGTTAACATTGTTTAAAACCAACCCCGGCGCGCGGTTGACACATTCCGCAAACAAGTTGAAGGCTATTATACCGCAAAAAAGGACCATGGCAAATTCAACCTTACTACCGGAGCCCACTCCCCACTTGGCTTTAAACACTTCACTAAAAACAAACGTATATATGGTTAACATAAGTAATGGGGTCAGAAATGACCATAAAATCCCCAGGTAAGACCCCTTGTAACGTGAAATTACATCCCTTTTCGCAAACTGCTTAATTAGTTCGCGATATTTCCAAAGGCTAACCATTATACCAATAGGGTTAAAAGTTTTATTCAACTTCATTACTACCTCAATATGCATTGTATTTTGCCAATCTTTTAAAACAATAACTATTGTTTAATTCTAAAATCATGATGACTCAGGGAAAGATTTGAATTATAGAAGGGATCACCCTGTATCAGGTAATCACGCCATTTTTGACAGAAATATTCAATATTATTCTCTTGAAGGCCTAGTCCACGGGTAGCAAACTCATGATGATACAGTAAAGCCTGCGGAGTCCAGACAATAAAGTATCCCTTTTTTATAACTTTAAGGCAAAGATCAATATCATTCAAAGCTACGTCTAATGTCTCATCAAAGCCACCCACTTCATTAAAGGCATCCCTGCGCATCATCAAGCAAGCAGCAGTTACCGCAGAATAATTGCGTATCACTGAAGCAAAACCCATATAACCTTTTTCTTTAACTGGTTTTCCATAAAAAGTATGCCCGGCTGCACCAAATAGCCCTACAATAACGCCCGCGTGCTGAACATTGCCATCAGGAAAAAGAAGTTTGGCCCCAACTGCACCAATCTCAGGTCGCTGGCAGTGAGATAGTAACTCTTCTAACCAGTCAACTGTTATTACCTCAGTATCATTATTAAGAAATAGCAAATACTTGCCATTTGTTTCGCGTACTGCTGTATTATTAATTTTGGAATAATTAAAAGGTTCATTGCAATGGATTATTCGAAAATTCTTTAATCGCTCAAGCTTTTGAAAGTAAGCAGCGGTTTCCTCCTCAACACTACCGTTATCAATGACAACAATTTCATATTTGCTATAGCTACTTTTCTCTCTTATCGACTTAATACAGCGTTTTAAAAGATGGGCTTTATCCCTTGTAGGAATAATAATACTTACTAAGTCTTCTTCCTGAATACTATATCTTACGTGATAACGTCCATTATCAACTTGTTGAACCTCTCCTTCCAATCCACGCCTCTCAAGCGCCTTTTTAACTATCTCAACTCCTGTAATACAACTGTTATTATTTTCTAAAATTTTATTTTCCGGTCTGGGTTGAGATCTCCTATGATAAAGTATTTGAGGGACGTGACAAATCTTTTTTGTCATCTCTGACATGCGCAATACAAGATCATAACTCTGATACCCATCTATTCCCTCCTGAAACCCTCCAAGTTTTTGTAATAATGATCTTCTAGCAACTATAAAATGGCCAATATAATTCATGGAAAGTAAAAGATCCGGCGACCAGTCCGGCTTAAAATAAGGTTCACAGCGTACTTTGTTCCCAATCAGGTGATCCTCGTCAGTATAAATTAATTCGGCGTCCTGAACCCGGTTCAACAAACGTACAATTTCCAGAAGCGCATGAGGCGCCAGTTCGTCATCATGGTCCAAAAATCCAACATAATCCCCGGTTGTCAAAATTATTGCCTGGTTGCTTGCACCAACTATGCCGCCATGACAGGATAAGAAAGTCACTTTGATGCGGGAATCAGTTTCATGGCACCTTTTTAAAATCGATGCCACATGGGATTCCGTTGAGGCATCATCGGCAATGCACAACTCCCAGTAGGGATACACCTGCCTGACCACCGAATTTATTGCCCTCTCAAGGTATTTAGCCATGGTATTACGGACAGGCATTACTATACTTATCACCGGCAGGTATTCAAATGATTCAATATCCCGCTGAGCAGAAGATATCTTTTCTTTTATCTGCGTAGCTTCATTTTTTAGCCAGCGTCTGTAGGCTGCGGCATTATTCCTACTACGCCACAATCCCGAGAGTTTATGCTTTTTTATGTACCGCCAGACTCTTTTCCAGAGTTCGACCAGACCCTGGTATTTCAATATCCACAAGGCCTTGGCGAAGATTGAGCCTGGTTTCACCGGGCCACATCCTTTCCGTCAATCAATTCATCATATCAAAAAGCTTATCAAGACTTAAATCCCATGCATTGGAGGCGGCAAAAGCTTTTCTTGACTCCCTGGTTACGGTATCATCAGATAGAGCCGTGATAGCCGCATTGGTGAATTCCTCCGGATTCGCTCCCAGATATAAAAATCCGTTTCCCCATGTTTGCTGCAGTTTTATCAGTTCTGGGGTGGCCGTGGCCACCACCGGCAACCCGAAAATTATATATTCATTTAATTTAGCAGGATGCATGGCACCTGCGTAATTATCGTTGTGATATGGTATAATCCCTGCATCGGCATTTTTCAGGTACGGGGCTAATTCAGCATAGTTGCTGCAAGAGGGCAATAAGTGCATGTTTGGCAAATCCGGAAGCCTAATGTCATTTAAAGAAGGCCCTATCAGGGTTACCGACCCGCTGGGAAATGCTAAACACAAGCTCTCAATCATTTCCGGCCATATCTTTTTGTTGATACCCCCGATATAAAGGAATCTGGGATGAGGCATATTATCCAATAAGCATGGCTTCACATCAACGCTAAGTAATTCGATGTTGAAGCCATCTTTAAAAACTATGGGATTTTTTGTTTCCGGCTGGTATTGTTCATACAGAACGTGGGATGCAAATAATACTTTATCCGCCTTCCTGAGCAACTTCTTTTCGAATGGGGCAAGGTTTGCTTCAACCAATTTCGGGTCGCTTACCACGTCATAAATAATCTGCCCCCAGGAAGAACCCTCAATCAGGTGTAAAATG
>CBEULQ010000142.1:0-6412 GCA_965543975.1 uncultured Desulfocucumis sp.
CCCCTTGTTATACAATACCAATGATGATATGCATTACCAATTCCCCTCAAAACTCTCTGATAAACATGCCTGCCTTTTCACCATCCAAAAATTCATAGATATCCTCTATACCCAGTTGCTTTAAAAGTTCCATTACATATTTATTATCAACAGGGGTTTGCGAAAGGGCTTCATCGCCGTAGCTGTTAATTCGCTCCCTGCCTGTTCCGGGATCAATTATTGCCTTTGGTCCTCCCACGCATCCCCCGGCACAACCCATTCCTTCCAGAAAATTGGCGTCGATTTTGCCCTCTAAAATCTCCTTTAGCATTTTTCTGCACTCCTGCACTCCATCAGCTTGTTTGGCCCTTATTTTTAACTCTCTTCCGGGCCTTATCCGGTTTAGGGTATCCTCCACCGCCTGGCTTACCCCGGCGGTTCTTGCATATATCCTACCCGCCCGGGAAGAATGCTCGCTGACATCCTCCTCCAATTCTGCCGGCTTAATGCCCACTGCCTCAAATATTTGCTCAACTTCCCGAAAGGTAAGCACGGCATCCACGGCATCCTTTAAATCCGGTTCCTTGGCCTCGGCTTTCTTGGCAATGCAAGGCCCCACGAAAACCACTTTTGAACCGGGGTGCAAATGTTTAATTCCTCTGCCACACGCCACCATGGGTGATACAGAGGGCGATATATGTGGAACTAAATCCTTAAAAACCCGTTTTATCATAGAAACCCATATGGGACAGCAGCAGCTGGTAAGTAAAAAGTCGTCGTGTTGTGTGACATGACGATCAAATTCCAGCGCCTCTTTTAGAGTAAGCATATCGGCGAAAAGAGCCACCTCTACCATCCCGTAGAAACCCAGTCTTTTAAAGGCAGCCCTCATTTTTCCGGGGGTAACCCCGGGGCCGAATTGACCGATAAAGGCGGGGGCGACGATTGCAAAAACCGGAACACTGCGGTCTTTTAAAAGCTCGATCAGAGGTATAAACTCTTTTTTATCAACCAGAGAGTAATCCCTGCATACTTCCACACATTGTCCGCAGCCGGCACAATTATTCTGCTGGATGACAACATTGCCCTCCATGTCTCTGACGATGGCATTAAAGAGGCAGGATGCCTCACAATCCTTTTTTTCTTCACCGCAGGCGTTGTTGCAATTCTTTATCTTGAACACCACTCTGTTGGGATCCCCGCCCCCCGAGGCGTAAAGTATGTAATCGTCGGTAAATTCATCGCCCTTTTGCCGGATTTTTTCAATCTCCTCGGATATGTTTCCCCTATAACCGGATTTCACGAGTTTTTTAAAAATGTCTTCATAAATTGAGCTTGTCATAATATATCCTTCACTAAAATTTTTTGTTACTATCTACTGTTTCAGGGGTCTTTATTCCAATCTTCTGTAATTATCTCGCTAACAGCCTGTAAAGCCCGTCCTCAACGGTTCATATTTGGTTGTTTACCAAATATTTCATTTTCAAGCCAGGGTTTACCATGTAAAATTGTCTTAAGATTCTAATGGGAGAGGGGAGGTATCGGGCTGCTGATTTTATCGAGGATACCTATTTTGGATAACGTGGAGGGATGAAATGAAGAAATTATGGGCATTGATAACGGGGTTGATTTTACTTGCTTTTATGGCTACCGGCTGCGGGGGAGGAGAGAAGCAAACCGCTACCAGCCAGGAGTCTGCCAAAGAGGCCAAGAAAATAGGCATTGTGTTATCCACCGGTGGCCGGGGGGACAAATCCTTTAATGACGCGGCCATAGCAGGGCTGGAAAAGGCCAAGAAAGAACTGGGCATTGAGTACAAGGATGTTCAGCCCAAGGAAGTGGCTGAGGATGAAAAATCCCTGGATTTTCTGGCAAAAGAAAAATATGACCTGGTTATTGCCACAGGCTTTATGATGGGTGAAGCCCTGGAAAAAGTGGCGGCCAAATATCCCGATACCAAATTTGCCATTATCGATTACCACTACGACAAAGGAACCCCTAAAAACGTTGTTGAGCTGAATTTCAAGGAGCATGAGGGCTCCTTCCTGGTCGGAGTTCTGGCTGCCTCCACCACCAAGACAAATACAGTGGGATTTGTGGGCGGTATGAACATGCCCCTGATTCATCGTTTTGAGGGCGGCTATGTCCAGGGTGTGAAGGCCATCAAGCCCGATGCCAAAATACTGGTGGGCTATGCCGGAACAGACCCCGGAGCATTCAACAACCCAACCAAGGGTAAGGAGATAGCCCTGGACCAGATCAACAAGGGCGCCGATGTGATTTACCATGCCTCCGGCGGCACCGGCCAGGGAGTATTTGAAGCGGCGGCAGCCAAAAATATTTACGCCATTGGGGTTGACTCCAACCAGAACTACGTTAAACCCGGCTTTATCATAGCCAGCATGCTGAAGAGGGTGGACGTGGCGGTGTTCAATACCGTGAAGAGCGTGGTGGAAGGAAATTACCAGGGAGGCGTCAGCAGCGTATTCGGTTTGAAGGAAGACGGCGTTGGCCTGACCGATTTGAACAGCCTCACGCCGGAAGAAACTACGGGGATTTCTTCCGAGGATCAAGCCAGTATTAAGAAGGCCAAGGACGGCATTTCCCAGGATGCCAAGGCTAAGGTGGATGAGTATAAGAATAAAATTGTATCAGGGGAAATAACGGTAGCCGACTGGATTATCGGAAAGCCTGCCAACTAATTGACAAAAAAAAGGCAGTGCCCGTAAGGGCACTGCCTTAAACAATGGGGGATTATTATGCAGCCCATTTTGAAAATGGTGGGCATTACCAAGCAGTTTCCCGGGGTGCTAGCCAATTCCAACGTCAATTTTGATGTTAATCCAGGTGAAATTCACGCCCTGGTGGGTGAAAACGGCGCGGGTAAATCCACCCTGATGAATATACTGTACGGCCTTTATCAGCCGGACCAGGGAGAAATATTCCTGCGGGGACAAAAGGTGACCATTAAGGATTCCCACACGGCCATTAACCAGGGGCTGGGCATGGTGTTCCAACACTTTATGTTGGTGCCCCCGCTGACTGTGGCAGAAAATGTGGTGCTGGGGGCCGAGCCCCGCAGAGGTGTTTTTTTTGATATGGCCGGGGCTGTAAGCCAGGTGGAGGAGATATCAGACAGGTACGGCCTGAAAGTGGATCCCCTGGCAAGGGTGGAGAATATATCAGTGGGCATCCAGCAGCGGGTGGAAATCATCAAAACCCTTTACCGGGGGGCTGAAATACTGGTGTTGGACGAGCCCACAGCGGTGCTTACTCCCCAGGAAGTGGCAGAGTTATACAAAATATTGCGGCTTTTAAAAGAGCAGGGCAAGACTATTATTTTCATCACCCATAAATTAAAGGAAATAATGGCGGTTACCGACCGGGTCACCGTGCTGAGGCACGGCGAGGTGGCAGGGACGGTTTTAACCGGTCAAACCAGCCGGGAGGAGTTGGCCAGGATGATGGTGGGCAGGGACGTAATGCTTCAGGTTAATAAGCAGCCGGCCTGTCTTGGTGAGACGGTTCTTCAGGTAAATAGCCTGAAGGCTAACAACAGCCGTAATTTACCGGCTTTGAGGGATATCAGCTTCAGTGTAAGGGCCGGGGAAATATTCGGTATTGCCGGGGTTGAGGGAAACGGTCAGAGCGAATTGGTGGAAGTGGTGACGGGTTTAAGACCGGTTACAGGGGGCGATGTTCTCCTCCATGGTGAATCCGTTAAAAACCTTTCGCCCAGGGTCATTAGGGAAAAGGGTGTGGCCCACGTGCCGGAGGACCGGCACAAACGAGGGCTGGTACTGGATTTTGACCTGGCAGAAAATACGGTTTTGGGTGTTCACCACAAAAAACCGTTCAGCGGCAGGCGGGGGATATTAAATTGGCACAATATTTATGAAACTGCGGAAAGGCTGCTGAAAAAATACGATGTTCGCACTGCCGGGCGCCAGGTGGCGGCCCGTTCCCTTTCTGGGGGAAACCAGCAGAAGCTGATTGTAGCCCGGGAACTGGAGCAGGATCCCGTACTGATCGTGGTGTCACAGCTCACCAGGGGTGTGGACATTGGGGCTATAGAGTATATTCACAATCGCATTCTGGAAGAGAGGGACCGGGGCAAGGCCGTGCTTTTAATTTCTGCTGAACTTCAGGAAATTATGACCCTGGCTGATACCATCGGGGTCATGTATGAGGGACGGCTGGTTGCCACAATGCCCGCCGCCGGGGCCGATGAAGAAAAACTGGGTCTATTGATGACCGGGGTGATAGAAAATCCGGGGGGTGTGCAAAATTAAAATTCGCATCCTTTCATTTAAAGAAATGCTGGTACCGGTTCTATCCGTGATCCTGGCCTTGCTGCTGGGAGCAGTGGTTCTCCTGTGGGCCGACAAAAACCCTCTGGCGGCATATGCCGCCTTATTCAAGGGGGCTTTCGGGGGAGCGGCATATATTGCCGACACTGTTTCCCGCTCCATTCCCATAATCTTCACCGGTTTGGCCGTGGCATTGGCCTTTCGCTGCGGACTGTTCAACATTGGGGTTGAGGGCCAGCTACTGGTGGGCGGCATGGCTGCCGCCGTGGTGGGCGCAAAGTTGGCCGATCTGCCCGGTGTCATCCTTTTTCCCCTGGTGATTCTGACCGGGGCTGCGGCAGGAGGAATATGGGCAGCCATACCCGGATTATTAAAGGCCAGGGCCGGTGTTCATGAGGTAATCAATACCATAATGATGAATTATATAGCCTATTCCCTGGCAGCTTACGTGGTGGAGGTTACCCGCAGCGGGGTGGTGCCCAAAACACCGGACATCGGTGAAGGTGCCAGGTTGAGTTACATATCCGATTATATCAGTGCTTTTAGCGGCTCTAACCTGAATACGGGGCTTTTTATAGCTTTTCTAGCCGTGGGAGTGGTTTATTTCATACTTTGGAAAACCACCGCCGGATACGAAATCCGGGCTGTGGGACTGAGTCCCGCAGCGGCGGAATACGGCGGCATTGGAGTTACCAGAAACATTGTGCTGGCCATGGTATTAAGCGGAATACTGGCGGGGCTGGGCGGAGTGGAAAGGGTGTGCGGAGTGCACCATTCCTTTGTATCCGGACTGTCTCCCGGTTATGGTTTCGAAGGAATTGCGGTGGCCCTGCTGGGGAGGAACCACCCGGTGGGAGTTGTGCTGGCTGCGCTGGTATTCGGGGCTCTGGCCAGCGGAGGTTTATACATGGATATGGCCGCGGACGTTCCTGTGGATATTGTGGTAATTATTCAGGCCAGCATTATATTTTTCGTGGCTGCCGACAGCATCGTGCGGCACATGATTTTTAGAAAGACCGGGGAGGTGGGGTAAATTATGGAAACGTTGTTTAGCCTGAGTATACTGCTGGCTACCCTTCGCATATCAACCCCGCTTATACTTGCTTCCCTGGGTGGAGTTTTCTCTGAACGGGCCGGGGTGGTAAACATCGCCCTGGAAGGCATGATGCTTATGGGGGCGTTTACCGCAGCAACGGTAAGTTATTATACCCACAACCCCTGGTTGGGGGTGTTGGGAGCGTTGCTGTCCGGGGGGGTTCTAGCCTGGCTCCACGCCCTGGCCAGCATTAAATTTCGCGCCGATCAAGTGGTGAGCGGCACGGCCATTAACATTCTGGCCGGGGGATTGACTATTTTTCTGCTGCGTATTTTCTTTGGCGTGGAGGGTACCACTCCCCAGGTGAGCAGCCTGTCCCATTGGTCCCTTACCGACATTATTTCATTCAATCCCATCGTTTACCTTGCGTTGCTGGCAGTGCCGCTTTCCTGGGTGGTGCTGTACAAAACCACCCTGGGCTTGAGGCTGCGGGCGGTGGGTGAACATCCCGGGGCTGCCGACACTGCGGGTATAAATGTTTATAGAATGCGTTACCTGGCAGTAGTATTGAGCGGCTTGCTGGCGGGCCTGGCCGGCGCCCACCTGTCTATCGGTGAAGGCAGCGTTTTTGTCAGGTTTATGACCGGGGGGCGCGGATTTATCGCCCTGGCGGCAATGATTTTCGGCAAATGGCACCCGGTGGGAGCCCTGGGGGCAAGTCTGCTTTTCGGCCTGGCCGAGGCCGTACAGATTAACCTGATGGGTATCAAACTGTTTGGGGTAACGATACCTTCGGAATTTATCAGCATGATACCCTATGTGGTGACCATGCTGGTGCTGGCCGGCTTTGTGGGGCGGTCCATTCCCCCGGCGG
Organism: uncultured Desulfocucumis sp.; assembly: GCA_965543975.1. GTDB lineage: Bacteria > Bacillota > Desulfotomaculia > Desulfotomaculales > Desulfocucumaceae > Desulfocucumis. The sequence goes on from CBEULQ010000142.1 coordinate 6,200, forward strand.
CCGTCGGCATTCCATATAAAAAAGAGTAGACTTTTTTTAATGGTTATGGGAAGAATAACTATAAATTTATCACATGAAAGTGAGGGATTGTGTGGATATCAACAGGGCGAGACAGATATTAAAGTCAGAGGAAACGATAGAAGTGCTGCGTGACGGATCACCCGTGTGGATAGAAGGTGTCAATGAGCAAAACAATACTGCTTCGGTAAAGCC
>CBEULQ010000143.1:0-6380 GCA_965543975.1 uncultured Desulfocucumis sp.
ATACTATTTTACAGATGCCCTGCATCAATTGGAATCCGGGAAACAATTAAAGCCGGAAGACATGGCAGGTTTGGTTAATGTAGCGGAACAGGAGATTAATAATATCTTATTGGGTAATTGGGTCTCACCTTAATTGTCAGGTTTACAGGTTAAACTGAAAGAAATATTTCCATTGCCGGAGGGTCTGTCGCTTTAATAGAGAATTTGGTTTGCCCATGTAAAATTAGGACACTTTGTACGGCAGGGGACCGAAGAAGCATCCTCTGCCGTTTTTGCTTTTGTCGGGGAGAACAGGGAGACCGTGAATGCGGGAACCGGTACATTGTGTCTATAAATCCCAACTTGAAAAGACAGGTGTTTTTTATGCCAGGGTCGAATATTGTTGAATATTCGCGTTGCCGTCGTTTACCATGATTTCAATCGGGAGAAATATGTGGGGGGTTCTGATGAATATTGCCATGTTTTCCGACAGCTACTATCCCTACGTTAGCGGGGTTGTCCGCTCCATTGAATTATTTAGGCATGAGCTTCAGCAACTTGGGCATAATGTTTACATCTTTGCACCGTCTTATCGCCGGCAAAAGGAAGAGGATGGTATATTCCGCTTTCCATCCATAACCGCCCCCACCAATAAAGATTTTTCCTTGGCCCTGCCCTTTACACCGGGGGTCGGTAAAATGATCCGGAATCTGAAAATCGATCTAATCCACTGTCATTCCCCGTTCCTGTTGGGCAACGTGGGAGCGCGTACGGCCAGGCGTCACAACCTGCCTTTAGTGTTTACCCACCACACCCTGTACGATCTCTACGTGCATTACGTACCGCTATTCCCGGGACTGGCCCGACAACTGGTGTTAGGTTTTGTACGCAAGTTTTGCAATAACTGCAACCTGGTAATTACTCCCACTAATACGGTGGCAGAGCGGCTACGGGAACTCGGCATAACTGCACCCATGCAAGCCATTCCCACTGGCCTTAAACTGGAGGAGTTTGCCAACCCGAACCCGGATTGGTTGCGCCGGGAATATGGTATTGGGCCGGAAGAAAAAGTGCTGCTTTGTGTGGCCAGATTCGGCAAAGAAAAAAACCTTGATATGGTTTTGGAAGCCTTCTTCATGATCAACCGGGTCTGCCCGGCTTCACGCCTGTTCCTGGTAGGTATAGGCCCCTACGAAGAAGAACTGCGGACCATGACAGCCAACATGGGTCTTGACAGCCGGGTAACCATCATCGGTCGCCCCCTATCCCGTCGGACCCTGACCAACTTCTATGCCGGAGCTGACCTGTTCATCTATGCTGCTACTACGGAAACTCAAGGTATTATCATTAGTGAGGCCCAGGCGGTGGGCCTTCCGGTGGTGGCTGTGGGGGCCAATGGAATCGCGGAAATGGTCAATGAAGGATTTGACGGTTTCCTAACCCCTCCATCGGCAACGGCGCTGGCAGAAAAATCTCTGGTCATTCTTCAAAACGAGGAACTAAGACACCGCCTGGGCAACCAGGCCAGAGAGTCAGCCAAAAAAATCAGCGCGGCGGCCACCGCCACAAAAATGGCTAATGCCTATCAAGCATTGTTTAACTAACTAAAGGATCAGAGCTAAAAAGCGGTGCCAGCGCTCCTGCTGGTTGCAACCATCTTCGTGGTCACCGGGTCGGGATATAACCTGAACGAGGCATACACATATATCTGGAAAAGCCGATGAATGGCATATTCATCGGCTTTTTTGCTATCGGCGGTAAGTTTCTTGTTGCCTGTCCATACCGTTAAATAAAATATCCAACATGAATTGAATCTCTTTTTCATCGTCCCATTCTTGATCTGGTAATAGAATCGTTCTGGTTAATAAATAACCGCCTAGCAGACTGAGAACCACTCGTATAAAAGAAGAAAGGGGCATATCTGTATCTTTAGCCAGGGGAGATGATTGTAATACTTGCAAAATCTTCGGGAACACATTTTGTTTAAAAAACTGCAGCATCATCTCTCGAAAATCCGGACTTAAGAGTAGTTCCTGTAATATTAACTTAACTACATCCGTGTTTTCAATGGCAAACTCCACTCTGTCCTTAAATACTGCCTTAAAAACATCATGGTAATCAGGTGTATCTTCTTTGTCCAAAATTTTGCCCGTACGTTCCATGAACACCGGGTGTAATACCTGTAACATGGCAGGATAAACCGTCTGCCTGAACAACTCCTGTTTGCTGCCAAAGTACTTGAATAATGTTTTCTCCGAAACTTTTGCTTTTTGTGCAATGGCTTGCGTGGTGGTCCCGTCGTAACCCTTATCCGCAAATAGCTCCAAGGCTGCCTGGATAATATCTTTTTGCTTATCTGTAAGGTTTGTGTCGATGAAGATATCGTGAGATTCTTTTAATAACGCTTTTAATTGATCGTTCATTTTTTACCCCTTCTGTGTTGTTTTCACAGCTGCCCCTTCAAACTGGCTACCTACAAAAAAACCGGCAATGCTGAGGGAAAAGAGAACCAGGAACACAATCCCGTATTGGAACGTTTGCTGCCCCCATCCCGATGTGATGGCAAGAATACTTGTCAATACGGGAATCCCCACAGCTCCACCTACATTTCTGCTCAGTTGAATCATTCCGCCAACCGTAGCTTGTTGCTTCTCAGATACAGCGTTCTGGGCCGGAAGCATGAAAGTCGGCATTAAAGTACCTATTCCGAAGCCAATGGTAAAAGCAAAAATATAATTTAGAACCACGGGTAAATTCATAAAACCTATGAAACTCATGATCACAAGACCCAGGGCAGATGTCAGCCAACCCGTTCTGGCCAGCTTCTTGTAAGAAAGCCTTAGGATCATGCGTCCTGAATATATAATGCCTGCGCTTAACCCTATTGTTAAGGGTAATAAAAACTGAGCGCTTTTTGTGGAGCTGCTGCCGAATACAGCTACAGAGTATAAAGGAAAGATAGCAATTGCTCCATACATTAATATTCCTACCAGCAGGGCACTCAGGTTCGCCAGAGATACGTTGCGAATTTTGACCAGACTTTGCGGCAAGATGGGCTCAGGGTGTTTTTTCTCTTGCCATATAAACCAGATAAACAGCAGAAAACTGCCGACCAACATGGTAATGGTTTGATAGTTCCAACCAGACTTTTCAAATACGGCCCAGGTTTGAACAAATAAGGCGATGGCGGTACCCAGAAGAAATGCTCCCCAATAGTCAATATTCTTCAGGGAAGAGGATGGTTTTGTCTGGTCCGGGCCAAACCGGGTAAACTGTATAATTATCAAGGAAAGCAGCCCAAATGGGATGACCATATAAAATGCCGAAGACCATCCAAATGATGCTGCAACCATTCCCCCTGCGACGGGACCCAAAAGATTGGCAAACAGCTGGACTCCAGCAAAGGCGCTGAGGGCTTTTCCTCTTGTTTCTATAGGGAACAATGTGCTGATTAAAGCCATGGCGACAGGTCCCAGTATCCCGGCCCCGACCCCTTGAACCAACCTTGCTGCGACTAAGAATGTTAGGGAAGGCGCCAGTCCGCACAGTAAGGTTCCGGTTAGAAAAACAGACATCCCCAAGGTAAAAAACATTTTATAGCCGTAAAGGTCTGCCAATTTGGCAAACAAAGGGATGGTAACCGTGGACGTGAGCAGATATGCACTGAAGACCCATCCGTACAAATGTGGATCACCTAATTGCCTGGCAACCTGAGGTAGAATGGTTGCGACGACGGTTTGCATGATCATGCTCCCCGCCGCGCCCAATAGAATTCCTGTGAATACGATGGAACGATTATTCATCTTCATCACTTAAAAACTCCACAAACCCCTGGTCACCATTGACCCGAATCCTTTGTCCGTCTTGAATTTTCTTGGTGGCCTCATCAATTCCCACCACGGCGGGAATTCCATACTCCCGGGCCACAACGGCACCGTGGGTCATCAGACCGCCCACTTCCGTAACCAGCGCTTTTGCTGATTGGAATAACGGAGTCCAGCCGGGATCGGTATGAGGCGCAACCAGAATTTCCCCTTCATGGAGGAATGCTTTTTCAGGTGTAAGAACGATACGGGCCTTACCTTCGATAACACCTGCGGAAACCGGACTGCCGACAAGCGAGCCTTCGGGAAAATTACCGGTCTTGGGATCGCCTGTAACAATCTCACCTTCGCTCGTCATCACCCGTGGCGGTTTTAAGGTTTTATGCCATTCGTATTTTTCTTTCCGATCGGCCACAAGTGTAGAGACATCTTTATCAAACTCACCTTTCGCAAGGCGAGTTAATTCGTCGAGAGTGAAGTAGTATACATCCTCCGCCTGTTGGAGGACACCTTTATTGACAAGATCCTTGGCTTCAGCAATAATCGCCTTTTTACATTCGTCGAGAATCAAGGTGGCCAGATATTTGTGGTGTTCCCGCAGCCCCCCCATATAACGGAATACTTCAATCAAACGCTTGATTCGCTTGGACTTAAAACGGCTGTTTTCAACCCGATGCATAACGCGCTGCATGGCTTCCTCGGCTTCCCGTTCGCCTTGCAGGAACTTCTGCCGGTGTTCTCCCGGTTTAACGCTGCGCATGTGTCCCAGAATGGCAGGAACGAGTAATGTTGGGGCTTCCCGCCAGCGGGGCCTGGTGATGTCGATTTCGCCAGGGCATCTTGTGCCGTATTTGGCAATAAAGTTTTCAAATGCTTGCTTAAACCTTTCGCCTTCCGGAACAGTTGCCAACCCTTCATAGAAGGTCCGATCATCAGCGGTTTCGAGATATGCGGCGACTTCCGGCAGCTCACGCAGCAAGTCCGCCAGGTCACCGATTTCCAGCCCCATTTCGCTGGTTATGTTGCCGGGGAGCGACCTATTCAATATGTGTAGCTCACTGTCATTCCCCATAAGGCGGATAAGGGCTTTTTTTAGCAGCGCGGAAGCGACGAAGAAGGTAAGGGCGTTAGGCATAATAGTGCGCAGAACATCCTGTACGTTGCTTAATTGATGTTTAACCGCTTCCAGGCGTTCGGCACCCTTTCGTCCTTTTAAGGCAGCGTAAGCTTCGGCCCTTTTTTGGGCTATAAAGGATTCCGCCGAGTCCTTAGCCAATTTCGGGTCTTTTTTGAAGAGATTTTTCAATACCTGTTTCAAAACTGGTTTTACAAATTGACCCGCTCCGGTTAAGAAGCTGCCTCTGGCAGGTTCGGCCAGAAACTCAGGCCGGAGAATGACTTCATTGATGGCGCGACTGGCACCCTCATCCGCATTGGTCAAGAATGCGGGCATAATTTTTCTCCCCAGCCTGTGGCGCAGTAGATCCGTAGGGTCAAGATAAATACGCCCCCCAGCTTCCTGCACGGTGTTACTGTTTTGAAACAAGCTCTTTAATACGGAGAGGCCCAGCGGCTTCATTGCATCGGTCATCATCTGCATATGGCCGAAGGAAACCATCACCCTGAGCGGTTGATACGGAATGTCCGGCAGGGGATATAACGATGTGATGGGCCGGCTTTGCACAACAAAAATCTCCCCGTTTTCAATGCAGAACTCTATATCTTGTGGAGAGCCGAAGTGTTCCTCAATTCTTTTCCCCAGCTTCGCTAAACGCAAAATTTGTTCGTCAGCCAGTGCTTGTTTGGTCTGTTGCTCCCCGGGCAAATCTTTTGTTACCGTACCGCCTTCCGGCAAAGAGTAAATCGCTTTTTTCTTTTCCGATATGTTCTTTTGCATGATTTTGCCGGATTTCACTTTGTATAAATCGGCAGATACCATTCCTGATACTATAGCTTCCCCCAATCCGAAACTTGCATCGATGGAAACCACTGTGCGATTTCCACTCACTGGGTCGGCTGTAAACATAATGCCTGCGATTTCCGGATTCACCATCCGTTGCACAACCACAGAAAGGTAAACCTGCCGATGATCAAATCCATTTTTGGCCCGGTAGGAAATGGCCCGGTCGGTAAACAAAGAAGCCCAGCATTTGCGAATGTGTTGAACCAGTTCATCCGGCCCCTTGATGTTCAAATAGGTATCCTGCTGGCCGGCGAAGGAAGCGGTCGGCAGGTCCTCAGCCGTCGCACTGGAACGGACGGCGTACGAATAATCTTTTCCTGCCGATTCCCAGGCATTAAGAACTTCATTTTTCAACCGGACGGGAACCTCTAATTGTTGTAAATGTGTGCGAATGCGTTCTCCTAAATTTCGTAATTGATTTAAATCTGCAGGATCAATTGCGTTTAGCGCATTTAGCAGAGCATCCATTTCGGGACTGGTGGCGATAAAGTCTTGATAAGCGTGGGTTGTAACGCAGAATCCACCTGGTACCGGGAAGCCCGCCTTACTTAGTTCACCCAGGTTGGCTCCCTTTCCCCCAACATAAGGAAGACTGGAACGGCCCACTTGATTGA
>CBEULQ010000144.1:0-6360 GCA_965543975.1 uncultured Desulfocucumis sp.
ATTAAAATTATGGATATGACAGCAATTTTTACAACCGCTCTGATACTGGGATTTTCCGGGGCCATGATGCCGGGCCCGCTGCTTACCGTGACCATTGCTGAAAGCGCAAAAAGGGGATTCGTGGCCGGCCCGCTGATAATACTCGGCCACCTCATTCTGGAATTGGCCCTGGTGTTAGGTTTGGTATTTGGACTGGCGGCAGTTTTCGCCATGGCCGGGGTGACAAAGGCCATAGGAATCGTAGGGGGGGTTTTCCTCCTTTACCTCGGCTGGGGGATGAGCAGAGATGCCTATATGGGCAGGGTATCCCTTGATGATGCCCTGATGGTCAAAGAATCACCTTCAAACCGGGGGGGAAATGCAAGGGGCGATGACACACGCCCGCAGGCGGGTAAGATATCCGGAGACAGAATGCACCCCGTAACGGCGGGTGTCTTTTTAAGCCTGTCCAACCCTTATTGGAGTTTATGGTGGGCCACGGTGGGTCTGGAGTTTATCAACAGATCTATGAAATTTGGTTTTCCGGGGCTGGCCAGCTTTATGAGCGGACATTTCATGGCGGACATAATATGGTACTGCTTTATCGCCGGGGCCGTGGCGGGGGGAAGGCGTTTTTTAAGCAACAACGTTTATAGAGGTATTTTGGTGGTGTCAGGGCTTTTTCTCATCGGACTGGGCGGATATTTTATTTATGACGCTGTGATATGACGGTATATGGTACGGTTAAAATAGTATAAACTAATTAAATTAATAACGGGGGGGACGTTTCCATGTCGGTGGTTTTTGCCGGGCTTTGTCCACACCCGCCCATCATGGTGCCGGAAGTCGGTGGAAAAAGCGCTGATGAGGTGGCGGAATCGCAAAAGGCCATGCTTGAATTGGGGCGCAGGGTAAAGGATAGCGGCGCCGAAATGCTGGTGTTTATAACTCCCCATGGTCCGGTTTTCAGGGACGGAATAGCCATCAATATAAATCCCCGGTTGCAGGGCAGCCTGGGAAATTTCGGCGCCTCCCAGGTTTCTTTCGATCTGGAGAACGATTTGCTGGCGGCGTCGGAGATAAGAATCACAGCCGAAGATATGGGCGTGCTGGCCGTGGAGATAGACGAAGAAGCGGCCGGAAGGTACGGCGTGGACATTAAATTGGACCATGGCGTAATGGTGCCCTTGTATTTCCTGCAAAAGTCCGGGATCAATCTGCCGGTGGTTTTGGTTTATATGGGCTTGCTGCCCTTTGAGCAGCTATATAAATTCGGTGTGGCGGTGCAGTCCGCGGTCCGTGCCCTGGGCAGGAAAACGGCGGTGGTGGCTAGCGGGGATCTGTCCCACCGGCTTACCCAGGACGCTCCGGCGGGCTACGATGCCCGGGGGAAGGAATTCGACCTTGAGTTGGGCAGGCTGTTAAAAGGGCCGGACGTTATGGGGATAATGAGCCTGGACTGTGAGCTTACGGAAAGGGCCGGCGAGTGCGGCCTGCGCCCCATTATCATGATGATGGGCGCTCTGGACGGCTTGTCTGTGAAAGCGGAGGTGCTTTCCTACCAGGGGCCCTTCGGCGTGGGGTACATGGTGGCTTCCTTTGTTCCCGGCGGTGCTGATAAAAACAGGGAGTATGTTGCCCGCATGGAGCAGCAGAGACAGGAGAGCGTAGCTTCCAAACGTTCTTCCGAGGGCTTCCTCCCTGCACTGGCAAGATCCGCCCTGGGCTACTACCTGAAGACCGGCAAGGCTATGGACACCGGGGAAATCAAAACGCCGGAAGAATTTTCAGGGAAAGCCGGGGTTTTCGTGTCAATGAAAAAAGAAGGGCAGCTCAGGGGATGTATAGGTACTGTGTTCCCTCAGCAGGAAAATATAATAGAAGAAACTATACAAAACGCCATCAGCGCCGGGGTGAGGGATCCCCGTTTTTATCCGGTCCGCCTGGAGGAAATGGATGACCTGGACATTTCAGTGGACGTTCTGCGCCAGCCGGAGCCAATAAAAGGTCTATCGGAGCTGGATACCGAAAAATACGGGGTCATAGTCAAATCCGGCCGGCGTTCAGGTCTTCTGCTGCCCAATTTGGAAGGCATTGACACACCGGAAGAGCAGGTGGCCATAGCCCGGCAAAAGGCGGGGATCAGCCCGGAAGAGCCGGTGCAACTGGAAAGGTTTGAGGTGGTCAGGTATAAATGATAAGGGGAAATGACCATGCAGGAAGCCCTTTTTTATGATAAAAGCGAAGATGGCAGGACCTTTTGCCGTCTTTGCCCCAAACTTTGCAACATCAGACCCGGCCACAGGGGTTTTTGCCGGGTCAGGAAAAACGATAAGGGAACTCTGTACACGGCCAATTATGGCCAGGTGACTTCCTACGCCCTGGACCCCATAGAAAAAAAACCGTTATATCATTTTTATCCCGGAAGTTACATACTTTCCCTGGGCACTCTGGGCTGCAACCTGAAATGCGGTTTTTGCCAGAACTGGCAGATAGCCCACGGCGAGCCTGACAGCGTTTATATAAGTCCCCGGGAAGCCGTTGAAGCCGCTTTAAACCAGATAGAAAAAGGCTATCCCAATATCGGCCTGGCCTATACCTATTCGGAGCCCCTGATGTGGTACGAGTATGTATATGACACGTCAAGGCTGATCAGGGAAGCCGGGCTGAAAAATGTGCTGGTGACCAACGGGTACGTGAACGAGGAACCCCTGCGGGAACTGCTGCCGTATATAGATGCCATGAACGTAGATGTAAAAGGCTTCAGCGACGAGTACTACCGCAGCACCTGCGTGGGACGGCTGGACCCGGTGATAAGAACCGTGGAATTATCCCACTCCAGCTGCCATTTGGAGATTACCACCCTGCTGGTGCCCGGGCTAAACGACAGTCCGGAGGAAATAAGGGAGTTGGCCCGCTGGGTCGCCGGGCTCAACAGGAATATACCGCTTCATTTTTCCCGGTATTTCCCCAACTTTAACATGGACGTTGACCCCACCCCTCTGGAGACTTTAAAAACCGCCAGGGACATTGCCGGGGAATATCTTAATTACGTGTATATTGGCAATGCCCCCCAACTGGACGCCGGTAAAACCAGCTGTCCGGAATGCGGAGAAATGCTTTTGGACAGGGCCGGCTACAGCACCAGGATAGCCGGGATCAGGGACGGGAAATGCGAAAAATGCAGTGCGGATACGGGTATAATCATGCAGGGCCGGCTATAGCACAGCATATGCGAAGCAAACAGGGCGCATGGGAAACAAAAGCGCCCTGTTTTTATAGAGTGATGGAGGTGGGTTTGATGTCCCGGCAGGAAAAGATCAGAGAGCTGGCGGACATGATTGCAAACAGCCAAAAGGTGATGGTGCTGAGCGGAGCGGGTATTTCCACCGAAAGCGGCATTCCCGATTTCCGCGGGCCGGACGGGCTCTGGAGCAAGGTTGACCCGATGTATGTTTTCTCTACGGAAACTTTTATTTACAGGCCAAAGGTGTTTTACGAGACCGGACTGCCGCTTTTAAACACGCTGCACGATGCCAGGCCCAACAGGGCTCACGACGTTATTGCTCAAATGGAGGACTCCGGCCTGGTTTGGGGGGTGGTAACCCAGAACGTGGACGGGCTGCACCAGAAAGCCGGCTCCAGGAAGGTATACGAGGTGCACGGCCACCTGCGCAGCGCCACCTGCATGAAGTGCGGCGCTAAAATAGACTGGGACGAATTGGTGAACCTGACCGTCCAGGGCCCCCTGCCGCCACTTTGCGACATCTGCGACGGGGTGTACAAACCGGACGCGGTGTTTTTCGGCGATCCGCTTCCCCCGGATTTTGACACCTGCTGCCGGGAGGCTTCGGAGGCGGATTTAATGGTGGTGGTGGGCTCCAGCCTGGAGGTGTCGCCGGTAAATTATTTGCCACATTATACCAAGAGATTTGTCATAGTAAACCTTGGGCCCACCACAGCGGACCACAGGGCCGCCCTTAAGGTGGAGGCCGGCGCCGGGGATGCTTTTTCCGCCCTGTGGGAAGAACTCAAGGCAATGGGTGCTGTTAAATAAATGCATAACGGAGTACGTACTATTGGACTTGAAAAATGCAGGAAAGGTATTTGTCCGGCTTCCGCCGCTGCATAAGGCTGAATTCATAGCCCGGCTGAACAGGTTTGTGGCGGAAGTAAAATTGAACGGCAGGGTTTATCGTGCCCATGTGCCCAGCTCCGGCCGGATGAAAGAACTATTATATCCCGGGGCTTTTGTATATGTTGCAAACAATGCCGGCGTTAACAGGAAAACCGATTACCGTATACTGCTTGCCGAAAACAACGGCAAATTCGTATCCGTGGACTCACTGCTGCCCAACCGTCTGATCCGCCGTGCTTTGGAAGCCGGTGTTATTGATGAGCTGCCGGCCTACGGGGTTGTCCGCCCGGAGGCCCGTTACGGCGGCAGCAGGTTCGATTTTTTTCTTTCCGGTGAGGGCTGGGAATGCTTTCTTGAGGTTAAATCGGTAACCCTGGTAGTTGAGGGGGTTGCCCTTTTTCCCGACGCCCCTTCAGCCAGGGGCGCCAGGCATTTGGAAGAACTGGCCCATGCTGTTCGGGAAGGGAAGCGGGGAGTTGTCATGTTTGTGGTCCAGAGGGAAGATGCCTCGACATTCAGCCCAAACGACGCGGGGGACCCCCTTTTCGGCGAAGCCCTTCGCCGGGCCGCCGCAGCCGGTGTTGAAGTGCTGGCGGTGAGCTGCAAGGTGGAAAAAACGGGTGTGTATTTGAACGGAGCGGTTCAGGTTAATATATCGAATTGCGTAACAACTCAGGCAATAAAAGAATAATAAATAGCAATTTTAAAAAAACCTTTTTTTAATATAAATGGTAATATTATAAAAATTTATAAAGGGGGGAGTGTTTCTTTTTTGTCTTAATACATGGGGTTATTTAAAAGGAGTGTGGATTAGTTGATTAAGGTAAAGCGTGTACTGATTTGTTTGTTGGCTTTATGCTTTATTCTGGCGTTGGCCGGTTGCGGGGGCGGAAAAGAAGCTACCACCGCCGCCGGGGGCGACAAGACTGCCGCACAGTCCGGTTCGGGGGAGAAGGAGCTTTCAGCCGAGGAGATTGTGGCCAAGGGAAAAGCCATTAAAGGTTTATCATTTGAAATTGAAATGAAGGGACCAGAAGGCGAACTTATCAAAATCAAAACCTGGATGAAGGGCGAAAATCTTCGCACGGAAATGGAAGATCCCTCCGGCCAGGGTAAAGTTGTAACCATATTGAATACGAAAAAGGGAGAGGCATATTTATATCAGCCCGAGCAAAACATGGCTACAAAAATTGATATCAACCAGATGAAGGGAGACCCCAAGGCTCCACAAGACCCCATGGAGGATCTGGACCCGGTAAAGATGAAATCCCTGGGCAAGGAAACCGTGGACGGCAAGAAATGTATTATGTATGAGGTAGCAGAAGCTGATAACGCCACCAGTAAAGTATGGATCTGGGAAGAGTACGGGGTGCCGGTAAAAATGGAGATGGTGGTTGATGGTCAAAAGACAGTAATGGAATATAAAAACATTGAGGTTGGTGATATACCCGATTCTACCTTTGAACTTCCCGCCGAGGTGCAGATAATGAGCTTTAATATGGACCAGTTTAATAAGACCAATTAAATATAATGTTTCAGTAACCTCCCCACCGGTTAAGCTAATATTATAAAGCAACCGCGGGGAGGTGAACTTTTTATGAGATTTCAGGAAATAGACGAAAATTCTGCCCAGCAGTTTTTTGAAATGCTGCAGGATGCCCCTTCCATACTGGAAATACAGGAACAATACCCGGGGGTGGATAATTTAATGCACGCCCTTACCGCCCAGCTGTCCATGTATGTTGTTCTTCCCTACCTGGAAGGAAAAACCGGGGAGGAAGACCTGGTGGAGGCTTTTCGCCGCTATTTGTATACCGCCTTCGCTTTCGGGCTTATAGTCAGGGAAAACGAACAGGCCACCCGCTATGTTATGGATATTTATAATAAGGAAGACAAAAACCGGCGGGATGAGCAGGCCGGTTGAGCATAAACTTCCATCCCATCGAAGACGCTTCGAATAACAACATTCCATCCCGCAATTATTATTTTATAAATGATTATACCGTTAGCTCAGTGAATTGATGAACCTAATACATCAACTCGTATTGTTTGATAAGAAAATGAGACACCAGGTCTCCCACCGCCGCTATATCCTCGGTATGTAGAAAATTATTGGCCGAGGTATCAAAAAGGATGTTTGCCGAACCATCCATTTCATCGTCCTTTAGCCAGATTTTCACCGTAACCGGAAATTTCGGCAAAAAGAGGAACCTGGCGCAGACATCGGCGTTTTCCTCCAGCTC
>CBEULQ010000145.1:0-6345 GCA_965543975.1 uncultured Desulfocucumis sp.
GTAGTTCTTGCTCTAAAAATTTCAGTTGCTGCCTGGTTAATTGTCTTTTCAATATCCCAACTTCTTTCTGACGCATTTTCTGCTTTCTGGAAAGACACTGGTTAATCATTTATATAGGAAAATCAAGATAAATGCAAGTCAATTTAGTATTTACCATGAAGTATATTCCTGCTTAAACTGTTTGAAAATATCAATAAAATCCATCATTGTTGATAACCTGCGGCCTTTTTCGTATAAACCTATAACCTTTAAAAAACGCAATGGCGTGGTTGCTTTCGAGTACAATTTGATATATTCTGAATAAAACTCTTTTAGGGGTAAAGCTGTAGGCAAAACAGCGTGGACAATATCGTACATTTCCGGTTTATTGGTGGTTAACTCGTTCATTCTTTTATCATACAACTCTGTGCCCGGTAGAGGAGTCAAAATTGGTAACGCGGTGAAAGTCGGCTTGAGCCGGCGGATATAAGAAGCAAGATCCTTGAAATCTTTTCTGGTAAAAGACGGGTCGACCATAAAAGAACCGTATATATTTATTTTTAATTCGTTAAAGATTTTTGCCGCTTCTAACTGCTGTTCCACGGTTATACCCTTCTTTAAATCTCTCAAACGGTCGTTGGTGAAGGTCTCAAAACCTATAAAAGCCTGGACCAATCCAATGTCTTTCCATTTGGCGAACAGATCCGGGTGTTTAACAATGGTGTCCGCCCTGGCATAAAGATAATATTTTTTCTTTATACCCGCTTCTTTTATTAATTCCGCCAATCTTTCCATCCTGTGACAATCGCACATCGACTCATCATCACAGAAAAAAATATACTCTTCATCAATGGACTTCAATTCTTCCACAATCTTTTCCGGCTGGCGTTGCAGATACCGTCCATCGGTTATCGCCCAAAGGGCACAGAAGCTACAACGGCTAATGCACCCCAATGAAGTACGAATGGAGGCAAGTGGTTTCATCCACTCAGTGAAATATGAATTCCTGTATTTTGATGTCAGGGAACGATCCGGAAAAGGAAGGGAATCCAAACTCGGATGGGGCCTGGCTGCTGTCAGAAACATCTCAGGGCCGGGAATACCCAGTCCCGGAATATCTTCAAAGGGCTGCCTATTTTCAAGACATTTCATAATCTCCCTCAGGGTTGCAACTCCCTCTCCCCGGACCACCAAATCGATATCCTTACAGTTATAATCTTCGGGCTTAACCGTTGCATGATGTCCTCCCACGATGATAAACACTTTCGGATCGATTAGCTTTAGCCCGGCGGCTATCTGCTTGACAATATTCAAATGAGGCGTGAAGCCGGTCAGGCCCACAACATCGGGTTGGTAAAAGCGGAATACGGATTCATAATCGGGCTCCAGGCGGGCATCATGCAAAATAACATCATGTTTTTCTTCTTTAAGCATAGCCCCCAGGTACTCCAGCGCCAACGGCTCAAAGATACTGACCCTATCCATGGGCTTAAAGCTACTGGGCGGTTGAATCAACAACACCTTCATTAATAATATCTCCTCCTCTAATGGGACACACCTTCTTGGTTTGCCTGAATTCCATTTTCTTAATATTTTATGAGAAGGAATATATTCATTTGAAATCTAAAGATAGATTTTTCCTCCGTCGCCGTCTACAGTGATCCTTTGACCATCATGCAGCATCCTCATTACACCGGGAATGTTCACCACCGCCGGAATGCCGTACTCCCGGGCTACGATGGAACCGTGGGAACTACTCCCTCCTGTCTCCACAACAATGGCAGAAGCTCTCAAGAACAGGGGCGTCCAGCCCGGGTCAGTTGACGGGGCCACCAGCACGTCTCCGGCCTGTAGTTTTGCCCCTTGGTCGGGATGATAAACTAACCTGTCTGGGCCGGAAGCACTTCCCGCAGCCACGCCCATACCTGACAATACGTTGCTCGAGCTGCGGGTGACAGGTTCCGCAAAGCGAGGGGTCTCATCAATAATCAAGTCGGGGGGTGAAAGTGCCTCCATTTCTTTTCTACCGGCCTTACGCTCGGCCACCAGAACGTCCAATCCCCTGCCGTCCCAGTCCCCATGCAGAATGGAGACAATTTCATTCCAGGCACAGTGGTATATATCGACCGGCTCTATAAGAATTCCCCTTTTTACAAAACGGTGTCCTATTCCCTGCAACATTAAGCGAGAAGGCTCAAACATCCTTAAAAACACTGACTTGGCCATTTCTCTGAGTTCCGCGCCTTTTAGGGCCTGTTTTAACAAGTAATTAACCAATACACGTTTGTGAAAAGGAATCCTCCGGTATACCTCCCGCCGGGCTTCATCCGCTTTCTCTTTTTGCCGGGCCTTTATTTTGCCCAAATCGGCGGTTTCCATGGTGCTTCTGACGACATTCAAAAGGTAGGACGGTTCTTCCCGCCAGCGGGGGTTGATCAAATCACATTCATAAACTCCCCGGTGCCCGTATTCCGTCAGGAAGTTTCGCAGTGATTGTTTGAACGGGGATTTCTCCGGCAGTTCTTTTTCCCATAGAAGGGGATTAAAGCTTTCACTGGAAAAAAAACTCCGGGCGGCGGCATCTCCCCGGGCAATTTCGGCCATCTCCACCAGGCGGTAGCCCTGCTGTGCGCTGGTGATGTCTCCCCTACCTGCCATCAGGGCATTGGCCATCGCTTTCCCTTTGCCGGGAAAAAATTTTTCCAGTGCTTTTTCAAGTGGAGCCGTTAAGCTGGTGGCACAAAACATAAACACCGGGGAAAATTCCATATTTGCCTTTCTAATCTCAACAGATTTATTGATCACATCTTTATCTGGAATGCTATTGAAATTTTCTTTTAATAATTCCCTAGCAATACCCTCCATCTTATCAAAAGATTTTTGGGCATTCCTTCTGGTTTTTTGATAAATAAAAATAAATTTCAACAAGCGCCCCAATCTTTTACATCCCTTGATTCCGGCAAAAGGTTTTTTTTCGTTAATTTCTATTTCCGGCTGGTGCCCTCCCATGATTTCGTTTATTTCCCGGGGTGCGGCACCCAAAGCATCATAAAAAAGCCATTGTTGAATGGATGCGTTGAGATATGACCGGCCCTGATATAATCTGACAAGCCGTAAGCCCGGGGGCATTTGATAACCTATTGCTTTAAACGGCGCGCTTAATAGTATATTAAGGCTTAATTTCCCGAGGCTCCAGTTGATAGTCGACTGGACCATGGGCGAGGCATCCCTGAAGTTGGCATTGGACCAAAAGGCAGGCTGGTTTTTGATTCCGGCAAAAGTATACCTGGGCAGCGCCGTCACCGGCCTGGCCTGGACCAGAGCGAAATCTTTACCGTTAAACACCCACTCAATATCCTGGTGCTGTTCCCCGCAGCCAAGTGCCTCAAATACACGCAGGACCAGCAAACCCAGTTTGCGTATATTTTCATCTGTTAAAACCTGGCTCGCCGGTGATTCAGCAGATTGAACAAATTCCGTCCCGCCGGTTATTCCGGCAATGGTTTTTCCTTCTTTGCGGCCAATCTTTTTTTCCGTTATTTCATTCCAATAGTCCAGACGATATTCATCCGGATCGACAGCGCCGCTGACCACACTTTCACCCAATCCGAAATTGGCACTGATGAGCACCACGTCTTCCCGTCCGGTCCGGGGTTCGCAGGTAAAGCTGACTCCGGCGGCTACCGCGTCCACCATCTCCATGATAACTACAGCGGCAATAACCTCATTATCTCCAATATTCATTTTCCGGCGGTAAGCAACGGCCCGGAGTGTCCACAGGGAGGCGTAACATCCTTTAATGGCTGTCAGGATGTTATCCATTCCCCGGACATTTAAGAAAGATTCATGGACCCCTGCAAATGAGGCCTTGCCGGAGTCCTCAGCAGTGGCCGACGACCGGACGGCCAGCGGTTTTTCTAGTATTCCGGTGTTTTTCAGCTTAGAGATCAATTCTTTCTTAATATGGGGAGAAATGCAGCCGACCTTGATTTTTTCTCTAATCTGAAAAAGTTTTTCCTCAATTTCCCTCTCTCCAATATTACCAACAGTTACACTTTTCGTGATCTCCTCTGTGGCTTCCCTCAGGCTGTTTTCTTCAATAAAACTTCGGTAGGCTCCGGCCGATAGGACTCCTCCAGCGGGAATCGTAAAGTCATACCGCTCAAGCCTTCCCAGGTTCCAACCCTTCCCTCCGGCTGACTCCACCCCGGCTTGAAAAGCTTCGGGCCAACTGAAAAAGAACTCTCCGCAATTCCTTTCCATCTGGCAATCTCCCCCCCCAGGGAAAAAATTTAAAATTTTACTTTTTATCTCGCTAACAGCCTGTAAGACCCGTCCTTGAAGGTCGGGGATAAACAGGCTGTAAAGCTCAAACTTATATTATTCTTTACTCTCCCTATCCATTGCCCCGTTAAGAAAAAGCTCGACATTCCAGGCAATGCTTTTATGTACAGGAAAATCCTCGGGTATTGCCAACCAGGCGGCTATCGTAAAAGCATGAACTGACTCAAATTGGTGGGCCAGAACTTCAGCCGGTATATCCTTTCTGATTTCTCCTGCTTTCTGACCCAAACCAATAATATGCGCCAGTGCACTGTGAAAACCGCTTCTCAGGCTTTGATCCTTTATAGATTGCTCTAAGATTTGCATCCGGTAAGCAAAATATTTTTTATAAAGATCTTTATCAAATTCAACTTCAATCCACTCCAGTGACATACGAAGTACTGTGATTAAGCGTGACCGGGTATCGGGTAATTCCTGCAAAAGCTTGATTATCGCGGGAGCTTCCTGCTTAAAGGCCCTATGTATATATTCACTGATAATGGCTTCTTTAACTGCAAAATGGTTGTAAAGGGTTTTCTTGGCTATGTCAGCCTCGGCGGCGATTTGCTCCATTGTCGTAGAATCAAACCCCTGCCGTTTGAATAAATCCATCGCAACCCTGATAATCCTTTTCCTTGTTTCTTCTTTTCTCCTCTCATATCTGTTTTCATTTAGTGATTGATTTTGAGTCATTTTGCACCTCAATTTTGCATTATAATACACTTCGTGTATTTTTATCCTAAGTGTATTTTAAAATATTTATCCATTTTTAACAAGAGAAGAAGTAAAAAAAACCACCCGCAGCCTAACGAGTGGTATCTGGAAATGTTTTTTATTTAGATTCGGTCATCAATAATCTTCTTTTCAGGCATCACTCAGTAATGACATGTCCTTTTTAGTCTTTTTACGCAGCAGATTAATTAAAAAGTTAGGAGCCAGCCGGTAAATCAAAAAGCTTCTTTTTTTTCTATTCAGTTAACTAATCCCTATGAACAATTAACTTATAGATATACCTTTCCCTCATCGCCATCCACAGTAATTAATTGACTATCTTTTACTATCTTCAAAACGCCCGGAATGTTCACCACCGCCGGTATGCCGTACTCCCGGGCCACAATTGCCCCGTGGGATATAGAACCTCCCGTCTCCATAACAATGGCGGAAGCTCTTAAGAACAAAGGCGTCCAGCCCGGGTCCGTTGAAGGGGCCACCAGCACGTTACCGGCCTGCAGCTTTTCTCCTTCGTCGGGGTGGTAAATTACTCTTGCCGCGCCTGAGGCCTTTCCCGCAGCCACTCCCATACCCGACAGCGCATTGCCCTGGCTGCAGGCGGCTGGCTCCGCGAAGTGAGGGACTTCATCAATAATCAAGTCGGGGGGTGAAAGCGCCTCCATTTCTATTCTCCTGGCCTTCCGCTCGGACACCAGAACATCCAGTCCCCTGCCGATCCAATGCCCTTGCAGAATGGAAAGAATTTCGCTCCAGGAGCAGTGGTATATATCGGCCGGCTCTGCCAGAATACCCTTTCCCGCCAGCCGGCGCCCGATCTCCTGGAATATTAAACGCATATCATATATCTGTATCTTAACCAGCACGGACTTGGCCTTTTCCCTAAGTTCAGCGCCTTTCAGGGCCTGTTTTAACAATGAGTTAACCAATCCACGTTTATAAACAGGAACCTTTTGGCTTACTTCCCTCCTGGCTTTATCCGCTTTTTCTTTTTGCCTGGCCTTTATTTTGCTCAAATCGGCGATTTCCATGGTACTCCTGACGACATTCAAGAGGTAAGAAGGGTCTTCCCGCCAGCGAGGGTTGATTATATCATATTCGTAAACTCCCCGGTGCCCGTATTCCGCCAGGAAGCTTAGCAGTGACTGCTTGAACGGTGATTCCTCCGGCAGTTCTTTTTCCCAAAGGAGAGGATTATAGTTATCGCTGGAAAAAAACCTCCGGGCGGCGACGTCCCCCCGGGAGACTTCTGCCATTTCCACCAGGCGGTAGCCGTGCTGCGCGCTGGTTATGCCTGCCCCCCCTGTCATGAGG
>CBEULQ010000146.1:0-6325 GCA_965543975.1 uncultured Desulfocucumis sp.
CATTGTGCTTTAGCTGTTTCAGCCTTTCCTTGTGAGATACACCGAAACGCTGCTCCTCGTCAACCACCAGAAAACCCAAGTCTTTAAACACCACGTCATCCTGCACCAGCCGGTGAGTACCGATAACAATATCCAATTTTCCCACGGCCAAATCGGCTATGATAGCTTTTTGCTCCCGGGGGGATCGGAAGCGGCTGAGCATTTCTATTTTGACCGGATAGGGGGCGAATCGCTCCCTGAAGGTGTTGTAGTGCTGCTGGGCCAGTATTGTGGTGGGCACCAGCACCGCCACCTGCTTGCCGTCCATAACCGCTTTAAAAGCAGCCCTTAACGCCACTTCGGTCTTTCCGTAACCCACATCTCCACATAAAAGACGATCCATGGGCCGGAGATGTTCCATATTCTTTTTAACCTCTTGAATGGCCCTTAACTGATCCGGTGTCTCCTCATAGGGAAAACTAGCCTCAAATACATTCTGACAAACGGTATCCGGGCCGAAGGCATGACCCCGCACAGTTTCCCTGGCGGCATAGAGTTCCAGCAACTCCTGGGCCATTTCCCGTACGGCTTCCTTAACCCGCCCTTTTACCCGGTTCCATTCGGCTCCACCCAGCTTGGAAAGCCTGGGCGCGTCGGCCTCGGCCCCCAGGTACTTCTGGATCAACCCCACCTGGTCTGTAGGCACGTAAAGCTTATCTTCACCGGCATACTTTATTTGTAGATAATCTTTATTTATACCTCCGATATTGAGAGAGATTATACCCAGATAACGTCCTATGCCGTGATTAACATGGACAACATAATCCCCTTTTTTCAGTTCGGTGAACGTGTCCAGCTTGGGTGCCTGACGGGTCCTGTGCCGGCGGGACTTCCGCCTCTGACCGTACATTTCCGATTCCGCAACCACTGCCAGCTTGCCGCTAACCAGTTCAAAACCGCCGGATAGTGATTCCTCGCTGATTACCACACTGCCTGGAGAAATATCCCCGGAAATTTCCCGGACGTGATATGCGTCTATTTTGGCGTCCTTCATACCCTGCAGCAACTGCCTGGCCCTGTCGCCGCTTCCAGCCAGCAGGGCCACTGCGTAGCCGTTGCGCTTCCAGTGCTTGACGTCGTCGGCTAATATATCCACCCGACCCAGGAAGGCATGCATTCCCTTAAAGGGAAAGGTAACCACATTACGGGGACTGAGGAACTGCGGTTGACGGGGTAAAAAGGATACGTACACGGCCCTGAATCTGCTCAAGCCCTCCGCAAGTTCCTGCCAGTCGGCATAACCTCTGAACTGGCCCGGAAGCGCCCTGCCTTTGGCCAGCAGGTCCGAGTACGTCTCCGCCCGCTCTTTTTGAATAACCTCCACCACTTCCCTGAGCCTGACAGGCTCATCCACCAGTACAGGAACATCCTGAGGGAAATAGTCAGCCAGAGTTACCGGCCGGGGATAAAAATAGGGTAAAAATTGCTCCATTCCCGGAAAATGCAGCCCGGAACGAATCTTCTCCAAAGCCGATCCGGCCACTTCCTCCAGTTGACGTCTGGCTTCCGAAGCAGCCTCCCGGGAAATTTTTTTCATCTGGGCGCGGTATTCAGCCTCCAGGGATTTAAGACCCTCTTCTCTGGAATTCCCATCAAGCACCAGCTCTCCGGCCGGGAGTACACTTACCTGTATATAATTTTCCGTAGACCTCTGGGTGTCCGGGTCAAAACCCCTTACCGAATCCACCTCGTCGTCAAAAAACTCCAGGCGGAAAGGAATATCCGAAGTCGAAGGAAAAACGTCCACTATCCCGCCCCTGGCGCTGAACTGACCTCTTCCTTCCACCAGTTCTACCCGTTCATAGCCCATCTCCGCCAGACCGAATTTTAGTCCTTCCGGATTAATTCGCATGCCAACCGACACGTTCAGTCTGGCTTTATTAAATATTTCGGGGGGCGTTAGCCGCCGCATCAGACTCTCCGCCGAGGCTACCACCACCACGGGCTCGCCGCTTATGAGCAATTCCAGCACTTTAAGCCTTGCGGATAGCACCTCCCTGCCATGAGCCAGTACCTGGTACGGCAGAAGCTGGTGCACCGGAAAATGGTGAACCTGGACTCCAGACAAAAGAGCGGCAAGATCATCCGCCAGAACCCCGGCATCCTGCTCACCGGAGGTAACCACCAGTACCGGAGATCTGCTGTATTCAATAATCCCCGCGGCAAGAAAAGAACGTTGGGACCCGGAAAGGCCCACCACCATCTGCTGCCTGAAATCTTTGTCCAAACCCCGGCAGAGGCCTTGAAATTCTTTAGTTTTTCTTAACGTTGCCAGTATTCCTCGCATATCTACTCCTTGGGCACAACGAAAAGAGCTTCAGCAAAGGCTAAAGCCCTCCTCATACGGTGTTTTGAACGTACACATTGGGGACATTCCTCTGACCCCATAAACATACCCCAAATAGAGGTGTGTCCCCTGACATACGTTGGGGACATTCCTCACCCCAAAGTCAGGCTCTCAATAGAGGTGTGTCCCCTGACCTTTATCTCGAGCTTTACAGCCTGTTGATCCCCGACCTCCGCGGACGGGGTCTTACAGGCTGTTAGCGAGATAATGATACAGTATTATAACCCTGGTCCAATGGGGCGTCAAGTAATTATTGGCATTTTGTTCCATTTATTTACATTGGTTATTAAACTTCTTTTTATAATTAAGCTATATTACCTGCCCTCCTTGTTAAAGCTGAGCACCATCAGATTCCACCCGGCATGAACCACATATGCGGATATGAGTGCGACAACGATAAAACCTGTATGGCGATATATAAAATATGTAACCAGACCGAAAACGGTGTGTTCCAGCAAGGCTGTAAACCCAGCCGGCAAATCCTTTTTTCCCGCTCCGTCCCACAATCCTTCCAACAGGCCAAAAAAAATGTGCGTGGCGGGGATAGAAGCCCCCAGCACCAGAGCCAATCCGGTTTTGGCGAACTCCTCAGCCGCCGGTGCCAGGTAAACCACGCCAGGCCGTCCCAGCCTAATTATAAATCCGTTAATCAGCCAGCAAAGCCCGGCAGATGACAACGCTGCCAGAAGAAAGTTATAATTCAATCCGGCAGCCTCCCAACATTTATATTTACTAAATAATATACTTGACAAAAAAAAGCTGTTTTAATCACTCTAAGCTGCTGTTGCAAAACAAAGCTGCTGTTGCAAAACATATAAACCTGGATATACGTAACAAAGCGTGCGATTCTTTACCTTAGTCTCGAGAGTCATCCAAAGGTTCCCGGGAGAATGTTGAAAAAGTATAGAGACCGTTTTAAAACAAGCATGGCGCGGAAGGAGAGGCCGTACAGATCAAAATGCCGGGCACAGCTGTGCCCGGCCTGCCTTCCGGCTATTTGTTTTCACCACAAAAGTCTTATATTTACTCACGCATCTGCTTCTTGCCTATTTATATAGGGTTTAATCTCTTTCTTCCCGGTTAGTCCTTGAACCAGTTGCTCCATGTCAATACCGGAAATGTTTTTCAGCATTTCCGGGGCTGTTGCCATAAGCGATGTCACGTAATTGCTCACCCGGGCAGCCCCTTCACCAGTGCCCGTATCCACTACAGTCAACTTATCAATTGACTTAAGGGGTTCCGCCACCCTTCCGGCCAGTTCAGGCAGCATTTTGACTATAATATCCAGTACAGCAGCCTCTCCGAACTTTTCAAAGGCCTCAGCCAGTTTTTCCTTCGCTTCCGCCTCGGCGAGGCCCCGCAGACGGATGACCTCCGCTTCAGCCACCCCTTTGGCCCGCTCGGCGTCGGCAACGGCCATACCCTCCAGGCGTTTTTGTTCGGCAAAAGCCTTTGCCTCAGCTTCGATTTTGTATTGAACGGCTTCCGCCTCACGCATTTGTTTTACCTTTGCCGCCTCAGCAGACTGCTCCACCGCATAGCGGTCCGCATCCGCCTTTTTCTTCACATCGGCGTCATATTGTTTCTGCCGGCGTAAAATTTCCTTTTCTTGCAAATCAATTTCCCGCTCTTTGCGGACAAGCTCTACCTTCATCTGCTCTTCGACCACCGTCTGCTGCGAGCGGGCCTCCTGGATGTTGTAGGCCTGGTCCGCCTCAGCCTTGGCCATGTCCTGGTCCTTTTTAAATGCCGCAACTTTAAGCTCTTTTTCTTTTTCCGCCTCGGCCACGTTGGTATCCCGCAAAAGCTCCGCCTTTTTACCCTCTTCATCCGCCAAAGCTTTTTGAATCCTTGCATCACGCAGCGCCTGCGCCTCGGCAATATCGGCGTCCCTCTTCACCGCCGCAATCCTTGGTTTGCCCAGCGCCTCCAGATAGCCCTGTTTGTCCCGAACATCTTTGATTGTGAATGAAACTATTTGCATTCCCATTTTTTTAAGATCCTTGGCCGCCACCCCCTGGACTTCCTGAGCAAATTTGTCCCTGTTACGGTAGACTTCCTCCACCGTCATGGTACCCAGAATTGCCCTCAGGTGGCCTTCCAGCACTTCCTGGGCTTCCAGTTTAAGGTCTTCCGTAGGTTTGCCCAAGAATTGCTCTGCAGCTGTGGCCACATCCTCCACGGCACCTCCGATTTTAATAATGGCCACTCCGTCGGCCAACACGGGGACTCCTTGTTCGGTATAGACTTCCGGCGTCGACACGTCCAGTTTGTGGGAAAGCAGCGAAAGAAATTCCGCCTGCTGAAATACCGGCAGGATAAACGCTCCGCCCCCACGCACTATTTTAATTTTGCGGCCTGAACTATCGGCAAAGACATTTTTACTGCCGAGAAAAGAACCGGTAACAATCATTGCCTCATCAGGACCGACGGTTTTGTACCTGGCCCAAAAGGTCCCTCCCAGGACCACAATTACCAGTATGACAATTACGGGAACAGTGATAAACATCATCGACAACAGCCTCCTTAATATTCAGGGGACACACCTCTCTTTAGAGCCCAGCTCAAGGGTCAGAGGAATGTCCCCAACGTATTATCCATCATAACGGAAAACATACAATACGCCTTCCCTGGTATCGCCGACCACCACCCTGGCGCCGGCCGGTAGTTCTTCCCCGTCCATACTTGCTGCAATTTGATTGGTGTTCCCGGCTCCAACCCTGATCACAACCTCGCCAAATCCCTGCGCCGGAACCGGCACGGTTACTTCACCTATTTTTCCCACAAGATCCTGGATGGAAAAACCAGTGGAATTCTCCGTGTTTTTCATAGGTTTAACATAAGCAAAATATGTAACGGCTGAAGACAAAACCCCGACCATGGATGACACCAGAAAAACCGGCAGAGCATCCAGGGAGGTATACCTGTGGAGCATTATCCCCGCTCCGCCGAAAACAGTAATACCTCCAACAATAACCATGGGCTGTATAAAATCCAGGTGCTCAAAAGGCAGCGAATCCATAATCCCGTCAAATATATCGCCCAGCACATCTCCAAATATTATCGTTGTTAACGCAAAAAGGCTTCCCCCTATAAGACACCCCCAATATATACCCTGCATCTTTTTCCCTCCGTATCAGGAGGCCGTTCCTAAAACTTTCGCCTGGCTTTGTCAGTCTCGCCGTACAGTGCTCACGTATTAATTGGGGACATTCCTCTGTCCCAAAACTATTCTCCAAATGGAGGTGTGTCCCCTGACCTCTGACCCACCAGTACGCTCCGCGCTGTCCGGCTTCGCCTTTCGCACCATGCTTGTTTTTGAACGTCCTCCGGCTGACACTTTCTCAACATTCTTCTAGGAACCTGATGTGCAGTCAGCGTTGTTATTCCTTCTCCTGTATCTTGATGCCTGCCTTTTTTCTTAATGCCTCCAATTCCTTTTCAATATCATCATTACCCAACTGGGACAGTTCGTCATCAAGGCTGCGTTCGGACATTACCAGTCCTGCCGCCACTTCCGCCTCGGCTTCGGACTGCAGCACTTTTTCTTCCATGCGCTGAAATCCTTGCCTGGCATTACCCTTACCGGAGCCTCCCAGCAGTCCGTAAACTTCCTTCTGAGCCTTGGCCGCCAGTGCCCGGGCCGCCAGGGTATCCCTACGGGCCCGCAGCCTTTCATATTCATCTTTCATTTCCCTTAACTGAGATTTAAGCCTTTCAGCCACGGCATCGCCTTTCTCATACTGCAACCGGTAGTCTTGCGCTCTTGCCATATGAATCTTTTTGTCCTCAAGAGCTTTTCTGGCCAAATCTTCCCGGTCCTTCTCCAAAGCTGACACGGCCTGACACTCTCTTTTTTCTGCCATGGCTGAGGCATCATCGTAATGGGCCTTGAATTTTCGCACCACAGCCAATTGTTTGGCCACCGCACTCTCGGCA
>CBEULQ010000147.1:0-6325 GCA_965543975.1 uncultured Desulfocucumis sp.
CATCTTAATTTAATCAAACATTTGGTTAAGAAGCATAAAATCAAATCTGCTTTGGATGTTGTCTGCGGAAACGGTGAAATTGCAATAATGCTGTCCGGTCTGGGTGTAGAGGTTATTTCCCTGGGCACAGACCCCGGCATCATCGAGAGGGCAAAGCATAGAGCGGTGGAGGCAGGACAAACCCCCACCTTCTTGTTGGGAGATATGCGTGATGTATGCAGCTATTATCCAAAGAGGTGCGGACTGATAACCTGTATGGGTAATTCCCTTTCCCATCTTTTAAGCAATGATGATATCTGGGGAACCCTGGCACAGTTCTATACATTGCTGATGCCGGGAGGAATACTGGTGATCCACACCCTTAATTATGACCTTATTTATGAAGAACAGGAGAAAAGCTTTCCTCTGTCCGGGCTCATGGGAACCGGTTTAACGGTAAATGTCAATATTGAGAGTAAGCCGGGTCCTGGCAACACCAAACTTATTTTTAATGTATCAACAGTGCAAAAGGGTATAGAAATCTTAAACAGGTATGAGTTCCCAATCAGGCCCATATATCGCCGAGAGCTTAACATGTTGCTGGCGGAACTGGGTTTTAAGGAAATTAAAAATTATGGTTTTGATGCCAGAAAAATTGAAAGTGTCTGTTGGCATAACGTTACGTTGGCATACCGGCCGGTCAGGCCGGGAAAATAACGCAGGTTGGCAGAGAGGTGATAATTGTGAAGCTTCAGGGTAAGGTGGCCATAATTACAGGAGCCCGTCAGGGAATAGGCGAGTCGGCATCAGTGGCGCTGGCCAGGGAGGGCGCGGCGGTAGTCATGGTCAGCCGGAGCATCAGTCCGGACAGTGCGGTGGTGGAGAAAGTCAAGGGGTGCGGTGGCCGTTACCTCACTATGAATGTGGATGTGGGCGACCACCAGCAGGTGCAAAAGATGGTGGATGACACCATTGCCGCCTTTGGCCGTGTGGATGTGCTTTTTAACAACGCGGGAATCAGTAAGCCCGCCATGTTATGGAAAATGACTCCTGAACAATGGGACGAGGTAATCAAAATAAATCTTACGGGAACATTCAACTGCCTGCGTGCAGTTTCCAAACCGATGATGGATCAAAAGTCCGGATCAATAATTAACGTTACTTCTTCCGCCGGCCTGCTTGGCACCATCGGCCAGGTAAACTATACGGCAGCAAAAGGCGGGGTTTATGCCTTGACCAAATCCGCTGCAAAAGAACTGGCCAAATACGGGGTCAGGGTTAATACCCTTGCGCCGATGGCGGAGACCGAAATGACCAAAAAAATAGCCACCGATCCAAAATTAAGCGCCAAATATCTGGAGCGTATTCCCCTCGGACGTTTCGCGCACCCGGATGAAATCAGCCCCATGGTGGTTTTCCTGGCCGGGGATGAATCCTCTTACATAACCGGACAGACCATCTGCGTAGACGGCGGCATGGTAATGTTGTAGCGGATTTATACGGTCAGGCGATATGTATACTGGGAGGTTTAATATATGTCAAAGGATGTTGCAATTATAGGAGTGGGGCAGAGTCCCTTTTACAGGGGCTACCGGGGTTCCATCAGGGAACTGGCCTTTGAAGCTTTTAGAGAAGCGGTTCAGGATGCTGGAATAAACCCATGCGATATCGATGCCTCAATAGTATGTTCGGCTCCTGAATACGACAACCAACGCAGTCCTTCAGGAATTATTGCCGAATACCTCGGACTCAACCCCCAGCCCACCTTTGCGGTGGAAAGTGTGTGCTCTTCCAGTACCACCGGCTTAAGGGCCGGTTATGCATTAATAAAATCCGGTCTGCATGATGTGGTATTGATGTTGGGGTTCCAGAAAATGTCGGAGATATCCTCGGCTGATTCCCAGGAGAGAATGGGCAGGGGGGCAGACATAATGTGGGAATCCCCCTTCGGGACCATGATGCCGGCATATTACGCCATGCATGCCCGGGCACATTTTGCCAGGTACGGCAGTACCGAAAAGGACCTGGCGATGATCAGGGTAAAAGCTGCAAAATACGGGGTCTTAAACGAAAAGGCGGTATACCGCAAGGAAGTGGTCCTGGATGATGCCCTGAACGCCGGTATAGTGTCCAGTCCACTCAAGCGGTTTGACTGCTGCGCCAATGCAGACGGCGCCTCTTGCATTATCATGGCTGGTAAAGATAAGGCAAAGGAAATTTCCAAGAAGCCGGTGTGGATTATGGGTTTGGGCTCAGCCACGGCTTCCATGACCCTGACGGGACGGGAAGCCCTAGACGGCCTGGCCTGCGCCCGTCTGGCCGCCCAGCAGGCTTACCAGATGGCTGGAGTTACAGCACAGAATATTGATGTGGCGGAGGTACATGATTGTTTTACCATAGCCGAGCTTATGGCCTATGAAAACCTTGGTTTTGCCGAGCCAGGCAAGGGCGTTGAGCTGATTAGGGAAGGCCAGACCTATATCGGCGGGAAAATACCGGTAAATGTTGACGGCGGACTGCTTTCCAAAGGACACCCCATCGGGGCTACCGGTGGGTCCCAGGTGCGTACCATAGTGTTGCAGCTGCGCGGGGAAGCCGGGGCAATCCAGGTGCCCGGGGCGGAAATAGGGCTGGTCCACAATATCGGCGGAGTCGGTGTCTACGGCAATGTGATTATTCTGGGGAGGTAGAAAGTATATGGGTTTTGAGAAATTCGGGAGGAAGAGCTTTACTTCCCAGACCAAGGCGGAGCCTTTTATTGAATATTTGGAAAAAGGCGAGTTAAGGGGTACAAAGTGCAAAAACTGTGGCAATGAATATTTTCCTCCCCGGGTGGATTGCGCCGGTTGTCTGGGGAGCAATATGGACTGGTTTAAAATTGAAGGTGCCGGCAGCCTGATAAGCTTTACCAGGGCCGGTTATGCCCCCACCGGATTTGAAGCTGATGTTCCTTATATTCTGGCCCTGGCAAATTTTAACGGAACAAAAGTTTTCGGCAGGCTCAGCAAGTCTGTTGATGTAGAGAAATTGAGTGTTGGAGCAACTCTTAATATTGCCGTGAGCACACTGGACGATGGGCAGCTGATATACGAGTTTGAGCAAAAAGATTAGACTTTTTACCGTAAATGATGGCAATAGACCAAAGATAACGAGATATAGCCACCTAGTTAGAGCAAATAACAATAAAAAGGAAGGCAGGGATTTATAAATGGATCTTAACAAATGGCCCCGCCAAAATGATGTTAAAGATCATGATATTTTTGGTGAAGAACATTTTGGTTCCGAGCCGCCATGTGTGGTTTATGAAAAAAAGCCTGTGCTCGACCGGGAGGGCAATGAGATATCAGGCCTTTATTCAGCCTGGATCGTGCTGAATAATCCGGCCCAGTACAACTCTTATACCACTGAAATGGTTAAAGGAGTTATAGCCGGTTTCCACAAGGCTTCCATGGACAGGTCGGTGGTAGCCGTGGTATTTACCGCCGCCGGAGACAAAGCCTTTTGCACCGGGGGAAACACCAAGGAATATGCGGAATACTACAGCGGCAACCCCAGCGAATATATGGCCTATATGGACCTGTTCAACGGCATGGTGGACGGTATCCTCAATTGCAAAAAGCCTGTTATTTGCAGGGTTAACGGCATGCGGGTGGCAGGCGGTCAGGAAATAGGCATGGCCTGTGACGTTACAATTTCTTCAGACCTGGCCGTTTTCGGACAGGCGGGTCCCAGACACGGTTCCGCGCCGGTGGGCGGCAGCACTGACTTTATTCACTGGTACCTGGGAATGGAAAAGGCTATGTGGAACTGTATTTCCTGCGAAGTTTGGAGCGCTTATAAAATGGCCCGCCTGGGTCTGATAACCAAGACGGTGCCGGTACTTAAAGTAAATGGTGAATTTGTTCGGAATCCTCAGGTGATAACCGATAAATATGTTGATGACGGCGAGATTGTATACGGCGAATATGTTACCGGTGACGCTGCGGCCCAGGCCAAACAATTGTTGAAGGAAGCCACGGTGGATTTTACACTTCTGGATGCTGAAGTAAATAAAATAATCCTCACCCTAACCAATTTATTCCCCAACTGCCTGCAAATGTCCATCGACTGCATGAGGGCCAAAAAGAAATTTTTCTGGGATCAGTCAAAACTGTCCAGCCGCCACTGGTTGGGGACAAACATGAGCAGTGAGGCCTATCTGGGCTTCAACGCCTTTAACAACAAAAAACTGACAGGCAAGGACACCATTGATTTCATCGAATACCGCCGTCAGCTCGCCCAGGCCAGGCCCTTTGACCAGGAGCTGGTTGATGCGGTGATGGCTCCGCGAAAAGAGTAATTCAGGGATTTAAAATTTTTAGGCAGGGGGGGCAGGCTTGCGCCCCCTAGCCCGTCCGGAAATGGGGGATAACCGTGACTTACAAATACATAAAAACCAAAAATGAAGCCGGTAAAATATCAATTACTTTAAATAGCCCGCCTCTTAACGTTTTAACCATTGCCATGATGGAGGAACTGATTGATGCACTAGCCTGGGCCGGACAGCAACCCGGCCAGCTCGTTGTTCTGGATGCCGAGGGAAAAGCCTTTTCGGCGGGAGTAGATGTTGCCGATCATACGCCGGATAAAGTTGAGAAAATGATTGATGTCTTCGACCGCCTTTTTTATGCCATGAATGTTATCGACAAACCCATCGTTGCCGTGGTTAACGGCGCAGCCCTGGGCGGCGGGTATGAAGTGGTGCTGTTCTGTGACCTGGTGGTGGCTTCCGACAGGGCAAAATTCGGCCAGCCTGAAATTGCGGTTGGGGTTTTTCCGCCTATAGCCTGTTACCTGCTGCCACGGTTGCTTTCCTGGCCCCGGGCCATGGAACTGGTGTTGGGCGGGGAAGTATTTAATGCCGCGAGGGCGGAGCAACTGGGCCTGGTAAACAAAGTTGTTCCGGCTGACTCCTTTGCTCAAGGAGTGCAGGAGTATTTGCAGAGGTTTTTAGGCATGAGCCCGGTTGTCCTGGCTTTAACCAAGAAGGCCGCCAGGGCCGGATTAAATAAAGATTTTATTGAAGGTCTTAAATCAATAGACCATATTTATTTGCAGGAGCTGATGAAAACCGCAGACGCGGTGGAAGGTCTCAACTCCTTCATGGAAAAACGCCGTCCGGTATGGCAGGGCAAGTAAAGCTAATAGGTTATTCAATATTCATTGATTTAAAAAGGAGGGAATTATATGAGCATTCCGGCAAAAATTGAAACCTGGCAAATGACGGAGCCTGGGAAGCTATCCAGAGCCAGCCTGGATGTGCCGGAGCTGAAACCGGGGGAAGTTCTTGTAGAAATTGCAGGCTGCGGCGTATGCCATACTGATATCGGTTATTATTATGATGGAGTGCCCACGGTTACCAAGCCGCCCCTCACCCTGGGCCATGAAATTGCCGGAAGGGTAGTGGCCGGCGAAGAAAGGCTATTAAATAAGGAAGTTATTGTTCCTGCGGTTATGCCTTGCAATAGTTGCCCCATTTGCGCATCAGGGCGGGGCAACCGCTGCCTGCAGCAAAAAATGCCGGGCAACAGCCTGGGAATATATGGAGGTTTCTCCAGTCACATACCAGTTCCTGCCGAAGACCTGTGTGTAGTGGAAGACCGGAAAGGAATTCCCCTGGAAAAGCTGGCGGTGGTGGCTGATGCCATTACTTCACCGTACCAGGCAGCCCAGAGGGCCGGAATACAGGAAGGGGATCTGGTCCTGATCACGGGTGCCGTGGGGGGAATCGGGACTTACATGACCCAGATAGTTTCGGTTTTGGGAGCCCGGGAAGTGGTGGCTGTGGACAGGGTTGCCGAAAAATTGGAAAAGTCCCTGGAGTTTGGGGCCACGGCAACTATTAATACCACAGGGAAAACCATAAAAGAAATAAGGGATGAATTCAAAGCGTACTGCAAAGAGAAAAAACTGCCCAACTTCGGCTGGAAATTTATTGACTGCACCGGGGTTAAGGCAGGACAGGAAATATGCCTGGAACTGCTGGGTTTTGTCGGAAAGATGATAGTGGTTGGGTTTGGAACACAAAAGATTGAGTTTATGTTCTCCCGGCTGATGGCTTTTGACGCTGAAATTATAGGCACCTGGGGGTGTCTGCCCAAGTATTATCCGGAAGTTTTAAAACTGGTCACCGATCGGAAAATTAAAATCGAACCCTTTGTAGAGCTAAGGCCGATGAGTTGGATCGAAACAGCTTTCCACGATGCCCATTCAGGTAAATTATCCAGAAGAATTGTATTGACCCCCGACTTTTAATCAATTCACTATCCGGTCATCTTAAACATATCATAACCTTAGAGGTCCCCTG
>CBEULQ010000148.1:0-6292 GCA_965543975.1 uncultured Desulfocucumis sp.
AATCTATATTCCGCCTAGAATGCTGTTCATGTTCTTCACCGCACACATTTTGCCGCACATGGTGCATGTATCCTCGAGCTCGGGCCGGGATTCCGCCCTGTACCGTTTAACCTTTTCAGGATCGATGGCCAGATCGGTCATCTTTGCCCAGTCGAGGTTACGCCTGGCTTCGCTCATTTCATCATCCCACTTTCCGGCTCCTGCTATGCCCTTAGCTATGTCTGCGGCATGGGCGGCGATTCGGGTGGAGATAAGCCCCTCCTTCATATCCTCAACAGACGGCAGGCGCAGGTGCTCCGCCGGCGTGACATAGCAAAGGAAGTCCGCCCCGGAAGCGGCGGCTATGGCGCCTCCAATGGCGCTGGTGATGTGGTCATATCCCGGGGCGATATCCGTCACCAGGGGTCCCAGGACGTAGAAAGGAGCTCCGTGACACAGTTTTTTCTCCAAAAGCATATTGGGCGCAATTTCATTCAGGGCCATATGTCCCGGACCTTCAATCATAACCTGGACGTCCTTCTCCCAGGCCCTTTTGGTAAGCTCGCCAAGAATGAGCAACTCCTGAATCTGGGAGGGGTCAGTGGCGTCCTTTATGCTGCCCGGCCGGCAGGCGTCTCCCAGGCTTATGGTAACGTCATAGGTACGGCATATCTCCAGTAAATCGTCAAAGTACTGGTAAAAGGGATTCTCCAAACGGTTAAGTTCCATCCAGGCAAAAAGCATGGAGCCACCCCTGGAGACTATGTTTGTCAGGCGTGGATTCTTTTTAAACCTTGCAGCGGTTTCACTGTTTAACCCGGCGTGAATGGTTACAAAATCCACCCCGTCCCTGGCATGCTTTTCCACCACCCCCAGGAATTCCCCGGCGGTAATGTCTTTAAGTTCTTTATCATAAAGGCCCATGGCGTCATAAACCGGCACGGTTCCCACAGCCAGGGAGGACACCTCTATCAGCCTGCGCCTGAACTCCTCCGTTTTTCCGAAACAGCTTAAATCCATAATGGCGTCGGCCTTTAATTCGATGGAAAGGCGGACTTTATCCATTTCTCTTTCCATGTCGCAGCAGTCTTTGGATACTCCCAGGTTTACGTTTACCTTTGTTTTCAGTCCCTGTCCGATGCCACAGGGTTTTAAGGATTTGTGATTTTTATTTGCCGGAATGACAACCCTGCCAGCCGCCACGGCTTCCCGCAATTGCCCGGCGTCCATTTGCTCCGCTGCTGCTACCGCCTTCATTTCTTCGGTTATAATGCCCATACGGGCTGCTTCCATCTGGGTGGCGTATTTCATAATGCTCCTCCTTCTATGGTTAGGGGACATGCCTTTTTTGTTCTATTAAATTCTTACATCTTAACAATTTCGGGAAGAAATTTCCCAAACTTATACTGCATACCAGTGGTTAACCGGCCCGTGTCCCCCTCCTATGGCTACGGCGGTTCTTATAGCCCCTTTGATATATTCTTCCGCCAGGATTACTGCTTCTGTTACGTCCATTCCCAGGGCCAGCCCGGCGGTTATGGCAGCGGAAAGGGTGCATCCGGTGCCGTGGGTGCTGGTGGTGTCATACCTTGGACTGCGAATCTCCCGGTAGATACTGCCGTTAGTCAGTAAATCAACGACAGCGTCTCCTTCACCTTTAAACTGCCTGTGTCCTCCCTTGAGCAGCACCCAGGCGGGGCCCATGGCCAGTATCAGCCGGGCTGACTCCTTTAATTGTGCAACGGTATTTATTATAATACCGGACAGAATTTCCGCCTCATACAGGTTTGGTGTGGCAATCATGCTTATCGGCAGTAATTTCTCTTTATATGTATTGATGGCGTCTTCCCGCAACAACCTGTGCCCGCTGGTGGAAACCATCACCGGGTCTACCACCAGTTTATTGATGCTGTGAGCCTTCAGCCTGTCCACAACGGCCTCGATTATTTCCCTGCTACCCAGCATTCCTGTTTTGACCGCATCAACACCGATATCCCCAGCCACCGCGTCGATTTGGCCCGCCACTATTTCCGGGGGCAACATTAACACGTCATTGACTCCCAATGTGTTCTGGACGGTTACGGCTGTAATGGCCGAAGCGCCGTAAACCTTAAAGTTCATAAAGGTTTTCAAATCCGCCTGAATTCCTGCACCGCCGCCGGAATCCGAACCCGCCACGGTCATGGCCCGGGGAAGATTCCTTTCATTCATTTTTATCTGTCCTTTGCAAAATGATTATAGGATGCCGGTATTAGTTCTGAGGAAACACCCGGGTACAAAATGATCTTCCGTCCCTCGCTTTCCTCCGTAATCCGCCCGATCTCAGTGACCGGACCCAGGCTTTGCTCCGCGAAGACGCCTACAATCCTTTCAATTTCTCCAGTGGGTACAGTGAACAGTAACTGGTAGTCCTCACCGCCGTATAAAGCCCAGTCAACAGGGTTTTTCCCGGCAAGTCCCGCAGCCCGCATGGCGGGACCGCTTATGGGTATTCTGCCGGCCATTACTACCGCTCCCACCCCGTTATTGTCGCAAATATGGTTTATTTCGCTGGCTATGCCGTCACTAATATCTATCATTGATGTTACACAGCCTATTTCCATAAGCGTTGCGGCCTGAAGCAGGGCCGGCTCCGGCGTCAGGTGGGCCTTCAGCAGAATCTCCCTGTCCTCACGTCTAAGATTATCAGCCCAATCCCCGGGATTAATCAGCAATTCAAGCCCCGCCGCCGAGGAGCCCGGATATCCGGTAACCATTACCGCATCACCAGGCCTGGCGCCTTCCCTGGTCATAGCTCCCGAAGGGGGGGCCTCCCCCAGAACAGTTACGTCTATGGTAAGAACAGGGGATTTTACCGTATCCCCCCCCACCAGGTTTACCCGGTGGCGGGAAAGTATGGCCTTCATCCCCCGGTACAACTCCTCCACATCCTCCACTGTCATGTATTCCGGAACTGCCAGGGATACCAGGGCGTGACGGGGTATGCCCCCCATTGCGGCGATATCACTTAGACTAACCGCAACGGACTTGTGTCCTAATTGGCTGAAAGTGATTTTCCCAGGCAAAAAATGAACGCCCTCCACCAGCATATCGCTGGTAACCAGCAAGCTGCCGCCTTTTACCGGCTGAAGCACCGCCGCATCGTCCCCGATGCCCTTTACTACCGTTGAGGGATCATTTATGCAGCCTTCCGCCAGCCGTTTTATCAGTCCAAATTCCCCGACCTCGGACAGCTTCAAAGATTATCACCCGCTTTGAGACAAGTTACAGTACAATGCGTTATTAATTATTCCCCGTCATTACAGCCAGAAGTTCCGATGCCGCATGGGAAATGTCCGGGGCTGAAACAACGGCTGAAACAACGGCTATACCTGCCGCGCCGGCTGATAAAATCTCACGGGCATTGTCCTTTTTAATGCCCCCGATCCCTACCACCGGTATTCTAACCGACCGGCATATGGCCTGGAGCCCCTCCAGCCCAATTGCATCCGCGTCGGTTTTGGTGAGGGTGGTAAACACAGCGCTGGCCCCAAGGTAATCCGCGCCGTCGGCTACGGCCTTCCTGGCCTCCTCGATAGTGCTTACGGACACACCTATAATTTTGTCCGGTCCGAGAATTCTTCTGACAATATCCGCCGGCATGTCGTCCTGCCCCAGGTGCACCCCGTCGGCATCCGCCGCCAGAGCTACATCCAGCCTGTCATTTACTATAAATAAAGCCTTGCCCGACAATTCTTTCTTCATGGCCATGGCCTTCTGCAAAAGGGTCCGGGTGCCGGCGTGCTTATCCCTGAGCTGTATCATTCCGGCCCCGCCCGCAGCTGCCAGCGCCGCCACCTGGTGATCCGGCCTGCCCAGGGAGAGCTTTTCATCAGTCACCACGTAAAGCTTAACATATTCGCCAAGCCGGGATTTGCAGGATAAATCGTTCATAATATTTTAACTTTAGCTCCGGAAATGATTTTTTCCGTTGTCAACTCGTATACCTTGTCAAATAGCGCTGTTTTGTATGTACCGGGCGAAAGCGGTTCCCGGCCCGCAGCCTCTTCCCCGGCAATCCCGAAAGAAATCAGGGCTCCTGCAGCTGCAGTCAACAAGTCGGGACAGACGGCGGCAAAAGCCCCGGTAATGGCGGTGGACATGCATCCGGTCCCGGTCAGTTCACCCATCATCGGGTGTCCGTTTTCTATAAGAACTGTATTTTTGCCGTCGGACACCGCATCAATTTTACCACTAACAGCCACGGTAATGCCATATTTTTCTGCCACCGCCCGCACTATGTAATCCGGGTCGGCAGCCACCCCGGCGGCGTCTACGCCCTTGACGGTAGCTTCCAAACCGCCAAGTATGGATATTTCCGCAGCGTTCCCCCTTAATATGGATACATTGACTCGCTCCAGTATGCGCAAAGCACTATCCGTCCTGAGCTTGGTGGCGCCTGCGCCGACAGGGTCCAGCACCACCGGAACCCCCAG
The DNA here is from genome assembly GCA_965543975.1 of uncultured Desulfocucumis sp. Taxonomy (GTDB): domain Bacteria; phylum Bacillota; class Desulfotomaculia; order Desulfotomaculales; family Desulfocucumaceae; genus Desulfocucumis. Next base: position 4,455 of record CBEULQ010000148.1, read on the forward strand.
TTCGTTTGCCTTCTTCCCGGCCAGTATCATACTGTCTATCAACTCCGGGGTGAGCGTCCCGATGTTTAGCACCAGTGCCCCGGCCAGCCCCACCATCTCCTCCACTTCCTCCCGGGCGTGGGCCATAACCGGTGAGGCGCCGATGTGAAGCAGTATGTTGGCTGTGTCGTTCATTACCACCATATTGGTAATATTGTGCACCAGAGGTCTTTTGTTTCTGATCTGTTCCAAACCGGAGGCTATCTCCCGAACCAGTTTTTCCTTATTCATAATACGTCACTCCTCGTCTATAATTTAGAACCCGGTTTACCACGATGCCACTGCGACAGGGGAAGGTTCTACCTTGTCGTAATACATTGACCCTGGAATTTTGCGACAAAACAGAACCGTCCCCTGTCGCACTGTCGCACAAAACAATAGAACAGTCCCTCCGTTTGAGAAGTTGCTGTTTTGAGCCGTAAAAAAACCGCAATCCCCAAAGGATTGCGGCCATACACAGACCTTTTGCCACATCCCTTCGCTGGTATTATCCAGTACCCGTAAATATTGCGGGCAGCGCGTTAAAACGCTCAGGTTATAAGGGTCTGCGGGTTCACCCGCACTCTCAGCCCCAACTCAGGAGCTCCCCCTGCATCATGTGAAATTTAAATATACTATACACCTGGTAATTTAAAACTACAACTAAAAAAACTAACTGAACAACGCCTTCACAAACTCCCCGGCTTCAAAGGGCCGGAGATCCTCCATTCCCTCGCCGATACCGATAAATTTAACCGGGATATCCAGTTCCTTCCTGATACCAATGACCACCCCGCCCTTGGCGGTGCCGTCCAGTTTGGTAAGCACTATCCCGGTTACCCCGGTGGCCTCGCCGAATAGTTTTGCCTGGTTGATGGCGTTCTGCCCGGTGGTGGAATCCAGCACCAGCAGGACCTCGTGGGGCGCGTCGGGTACCTCCCGTGACAGCACCCTTCCTACCTTTTTAAGCTCATCCATTAAATTGCTTTTGGTGTGCAGACGCCCGGCGGTGTCTATAATCAGAATATCGGATTTCCTTGCCCTGGCGGCCTGCAGTGAATCAAAGGCCACTGCCGCGGGATCGGAACCCTCGCTGTGCTTTATCACGTCCACCCCGGAGCGGTTGCCCCAAACTTCCAGTTGATCTATGGCCGCCGCCCGGAAGGTATCCCCCGCTCCCAGCAGCACCTTCAGGCCCGTTTCCTTGAAATAGTGGGCCAGTTTGCCTATGGTGGTGGTTTTACCCACGCCGTTGACTCCCACCACCAGTATTACCGTGGGAGGCCCACCTCTATTGATTGGATATGTCTCTTCCCCCATCAGTCCGGCAATAAGTTCCTGAAGCAGGGGTTTTAGCTGCTCCGGGTCTCCCACTTTACGCTCTTTCACCAGCTTTCGGAGATCCTCCACCAGATCCAGGGCGGTATCCGCCCCCACATCCGCCTGTATCAGGATTTCCTCCAACTCTTCGTACAGTTCCTCGTCAATAGCCTTTCGTCCGGTTACCAGATTCTCTATCTTTTCCACGAATCCCTGTCTGGTTTTAGTCAGGGATTCCTTGAGTTTACTGAACAAACCCATCTATAGGGCTACCTCCGTTCACGGCAATTCCCATTTTTTGCAGGGCTATCCTGGCCGCCTGCTGCTCTGCTTCCTTTTTGGAATGGCCTGAACCCCGTCCCATTTCCCGGCCATTGTGCACCACACCGGCGGTAAAAACTTTTTGGTGGTCCGGCCCTTCTTCCCTCAATATTATATAATTTACCGGTTCGCCGGATTTCTTCTGAAGCAGTTCCTGCAACTCTGTTTTAAAGTCCCTG
>CBEULQ010000149.1:0-6269 GCA_965543975.1 uncultured Desulfocucumis sp.
GTTAAAAAGCTGAACATGGCTGTGGATATGCCGCCGGTTCTGACTGAAGTGGAGCAGATTGGGTTTGATGGACCCGTTAAACTGGATCTGGTTCTTACTAATGTTAATGATACCATCAGTGTTGAGGGTAAAGTTAAAGCAAATCTGAGGCTGGCCTGCGGGAGTTGCCTTGACTCTTTTACCATGCCTGTGGAGGCGGAAGTTTCCGAGGTGTACTACAATGAGGCCCAGGTAGAAATAACCCCAGGCGAGGAATGGATACCGTACACCGGGGATATGCTTGACCTGACACCCGAAGTATTAAAATCGATAATGGTGGAATTGCCCATGCGGCTGGTGTGCCGGGATGACTGCAAAGGATTATGCCCCGGTTGCGGCAAAAACAGAAACCTGGAGCAATGTCAGTGCGCCGGGGAAGTTGTGGACCCCAGGCTTGAGGTGCTAAAACAATTGCTGGAAAAGAAATAAGAAAAATATAAATGGTTTAAAAGCTTAACCGGTGAAGGGGGTGTAATAAAATGGGTGTTCCCAAAAGGAGATCTTCCAAACAAAGAGGCAGGCAGCGCAGGGCAGCAAGCTATAAAATAGAAGCCCCCGGCCTGGTAAGCTGCCCGCAGTGCAGGGCGCTGGTGGTTCCACACCATGTTTGTTCCGAATGCGGCTACTATAAGAACAAGGAAGTTATAGCGGTAAAAAATAAATAGCCTTATAGAACCCACGATGCATTACGCAGCGCGGGTTCTTTGTTTTTATAAAGATATGTGTCAATTTATTAGATTCATTGTTACTTGGAATAGAAAATAAAAATTGCGCTGTGGTTGCATTTTATTCCAAGCCACCCTATAATATTATTTAGTACCAGGTACTAAATTTGTCGTATCAAGGTGAAGATATGTCCAGGGGAGGCCTTTGCAAGGCGGAACGCCACGGCTTGCTTTCCAAATACATAAACGGCAATCCCTTTCTTACGGATGACGATCTGGCCCAGATACTGGGGGTAAGCATTCAGACCGTTCGTTTGGACCGCGCTGAAATGAACATCCCGGAACTAAGGGTCAGGCTTAAGGAAATGGCCCAGGGAATATACGGCCAGGTCCGCTCCCTGAGCAGTGAGGACATTGTGGGTGAGCTGGTGGACCTTGAAATTGGGAGCCTGGGTATTTCCGTATTGACAGTGGACAAGGACATGCTTCTAAGTAAATCCGAAATTGCCAAGGGCCACCTGCTGTTTGCCCAGGCCAACACCCTGGCGGTTGCATTGATTGACACCGATGTGGCACTGACCGGCACATCAAAGGTCAGTTTCAAGAGACCGGTATTTAGCGGGGAAAAAGTTGTGGCCCGTGCTTTTATAAGCCGTAAAAAAGGTAATAAATATATGGTAAGGGTTTCCTCCTACGTGAGGGAAGAACTGGTGTTTCGGGGAAAATTTCTTGTTTTTGCCATTGAAGAGGAGGTCTGGCGACGATGAAGGTTGCCGTTGACGCCATGGGGGGGGACTATGCCCCGGGGGAAGTGGTCCGGGGTGCCCTGGAGGCGGTTAGGACTTTTGGTGCTGAAGTTATACTGGTAGGGGATCAGGCTGCAATTGAGAAGGAGTTGGCAGGCAGTTCCCAGCAAAAGGGAATAGAAATTGTTCACGCTTCTGAAGTAATTGCTATGAAAGACGCCCCGGCGGTGGCCGTGAGGAAGAAAAGGGACTCTTCTATAGTCAGAGCGGTGCAACTGGTCAAGGAAGGCAGTGCCGGAGCCGTGGTATCAGCCGGAAGCACCGGGGCAGCGATGGCGTCTTCACTACTGGGATTGGGCCGGGTACGCGGAATTGACCGTCCGGCAATTGCCACGGTGCTGCCAAGCCAGCGGGGAGGCACGATACTCCTGGACGTGGGGGCAAACGTGGATTGCCGGCCACAGCATCTGTTGCAGTTTGCCATTATGGGATCTCTTTATGCGGAGAAGATTATCGGTATCAAAAACCCCAGAGTAGGACTGTTGAACATCGGGGAGGAGGATAACAAGGGTAACGAATTGACCCAGTCGGCTTTTCCGCTGCTGAAAAATGCTCCTGTTAATTTTATGGGAAATGTTGAAGGCAGGGATATTTTTAAAGGCTCGGCGGATGTGGTGGTGTGCGACGGCTTTGTGGGCAACGTGGTGCTGAAGGCCGGGGAAGGTCTGGCCATGGCTCTTATGGCCATGATGAGAGAAGAGTTAACCCGGAACTGGCTCAGCAAAATGGGCACTGCTCTTACACTGCCGGCCTTGAAAGAACTGCGCCGCCGGTTGGATTATGCTGAATACGGCGGAGCCCCTTTGTTGGGGGTCAACGGTGTGACAATTATCTGTCACGGAAGTTCTTCATATATTGCCATAAGAAACGCCATCCGCGTTGCTGCTGAGTCAGTGCAAACAGGACTGGTGGCGGCCATACGCAGCTGTATTGAAAAAGAGACGGCCGGACCGGCTGAGAAGGCGGGGTGTGCTAATGGCGGAAAAAATTAACGCCGGCATTCTGGGAATGGGGATATATGTCCCTGAGAAAATATTGACCAACGATGAACTGGAAAAAATGGTGGAAACCAGCGACGAATGGATTAGGAGCAGGAGCGGCATCAGGGAGCGCCGTATCGCCGCTCCGGATGAAGCGACATCGGACCTTGCGGTGAAAGCCGCCCGCAATGCACTGACAGATGCTAATTTAAAGCCGGAAGATATTGATCTGGTTATTGTGGCCACCAACACTCCGGATATGTTGTTTCCCGCTACGGCATGCCTGGTTCAGGACAAACTGGGTGCCGGAAAGGCAGGGGCATTTGACCTGTTGGCCGGTTGCACAGGATTTATATATGCCTTTTCGGTGGCAGCCCAGTTTATAGCCGCAGGCTCATGCAGGCATGTGCTGGTTATCGGCGCAGAGACTCTTTCCAGGATAATAAACTGGCAGGACCGCAACACCTGTGTGCTTTTCGGCGACGGCGCGGGTGCGGTTGTGCTGGGACCGGCGCCTCCGGGAAAAGGGGTTCTGGCCACCAGGCTGGGAGCCGACGGATCAGGAGGCCCACTGCTGTGTATTCCGGCAGGCGGTTCAAGGATGCCCGTGACTACGGAAACTTTGGAAAAGAACCTGCATTTTATTCATATGAGCGGCCGTGAGGTTTTCAGATTCGCGGTCAAGGCCATGGAGGAAGGCTCCCTGGAGGCGTTGGAAGCTGCCGGACTGAAAAAGGAGGATGTGGATTTTCTTATTCCCCATCAGGCCAATATTAGAATTATAGAGGCTGCCGCCAAAAGACTGGGGTTGCCGCTGGATCACGTACATATTAACGTGGACCGTTACGGCAATACATCCACCGCGTCAGTGCCCCTGGCACTCTATGAAGCGGTGCGGGATGGAAAGATAAAAGACGGTGATAATCTGGTGCTGGTAGCCTTTGGAGCAGGTCTGACCTGGGCGGCGGCGGTTATGCGCTGGATTGGCAACAATTAACAGAGAGAGTTGAGAGGAGGCGTTGTATTTATCAGGACCGAAATATGTGACCTTCTAAATATTGAATACCCAATACTCCAAGGCGGTATGGCCTGGGTATCCACAGCGGAACTGGCCGCCGCCGTCAGCGAAGCCGGTGGCCTGGGAATAATCGGCTCCGGACATGCGCCCGCGGACTGGGTGAGGGAACAGGTGCGCAAAACTAAATCCCTGACTTCCCGCCCCTTTGGTGTGAATGTAATGCTGATGTCCCCCTTTGTGGATGAAGTTATGGAAGTAATAGTTCAGGAAAAAGTAGCAGTGGTTACCACCGGCGCGGGAAACCCGGGAAAATACGTGCCGGCGCTAAAAGAATCCGGAACAAAGGTAATTCCGGTGGTGTCTTCGGTGGCCCTGGCCAAAAGGCTGATTCGCTCCGGGGTTGACGCCCTTATAGCGGAGGGATTGGAAAGCGGCGGGCATGTGGGGGAGCTTACCACCATGGTACTGGTGCCGCAGATCGTAGATGCCGTTGAAGTCCCGGTAATAGCGGCAGGGGGTATTTACGACGGCAGGGGATTTGCCGCGACTTTGGCATTGGGCGCTGTGGGCGTGCAGATGGGCACACGATTCATGTGTGCTGCGGAATGCGTTATCCCTCAGCGTGTTAAGGAAATGGTTCTAAATTCCAAAGACAGGGATACAGTGGTAACCGGGCGGTCCACCGGCCATCCGGTAAGGATACTCAAGAACAAACTGGCCCGGATGTTTAAAGATTTGGAGAATAAATGCGTCCCGCCGGAAGAGATTGAGAAACTGGGCGTCGGGAAAATGCGGGCGGCCATGGTTGACGGGGATATAGAAATGGGCTCGGTGATGGCCGGGCAAGTGTCGGCCATGGTAAGGGAGATACAGCCTGCCGGGGAGATTATCAGGGAAGTTATGGAAGAAGCCGGGAAGATACTTAACAGATTACCAGGAATGGCGGTGGGGCAATGAAAAGGGCCTTTGTTTTTCCAGGCCAGGGCTCGCAATATGTGGGCATGGGCAGGGAACTGCATGATAAATTTTCAGAGGCCAGAGAAATATTTCAGTTGGCCGACCACGTTCTGGGATTCAGCCTGAGTGGGTTATGCTTTAACGGTCCTGAGGACGAACTGAAAAAGACCGTAAATGCCCAGCCCGCCATTCTGACTGTCAGCATGGCGGCCCTGGCGGTGCTGCGGAAAAAGGGGGTTAACCTCGAAGCTGCGGCGGGGCACAGCCTGGGAGAGTATTCGGCCCTGGTGGCAGCGGAATCCATTGCTTTTGAGGATGCGGTAATGCTGGTCAGACTCCGGGGGCAACTGATGCAGGAGGCGGTACCCCTGGGACAGGGCGGTATGTCCGCGGTGCTTGGTCTGGATGCGGAAAGGGTTGCGGATATATGCAGGGAAGCTTCGGCGGCCGGGCTGGTGGAAGCGGTCAATCTAAATTCCCCCGGGCAAGTGGTCATAGCCGGAGTTCATTCGGGACTGCAAAGGGCAGCCGAGCTGGCCAGGGAGGCGGGAGCAAAAAAAACAATACCCCTGTCGGTAAGCGCTCCCTTTCATTCAAGCCTTATGAGGCAGGCGGGGGAGAAGCTTGGGGAGGCCCTGGAAAGGATAAATGTTAATGCGCCCGGGGTGCCGGTGCTGTCCAATGTAACAGCCCGCTGCCACGGTACAGGGGAACAGGTTAAAGAGTTGCTGGTGAAGCAGGTATTCAGCCCCGTGAGATGGCAGGAATGTGTGGAGCATATGTTGGAAGACGGTGTGAAAGTGTTTGTTGAAGTGGGCCCGGGCAAGGTTCTGGGAGGACTCATTAAAAAGATCAACCGCGACGCCATTGTAATGAATGTGGAGGACGCCGGATCGCTGGAAAAAGTTCTTGCGTCAGTCGGGGAGGTTGGCTAAAATGTTAGCAGACGGAAGGGCTGCCATTGTTACTGGGGCTTCCCGGGGTATCGGGCGGGCCATAGCACTTGCCCTGGCCGGGGCGGGGGCGGATGTGCTGGTGAATTATGCCGGCAGGGAGGAAGAGGCGCGTTCGGTGGCCGCCGCCATAGAAGAGATGGGCAGGAAATCGCTGGTGTACCGTGCGGATGTTGCAGACTCCGCGCAGGTTGCTGACATGGTCAAGGCAGCCCTGGAAAAGTTTGGACGGATTGATATTCTTGTTAACAATGCCGGTGTGACCAGGGATAACCTTATTCCACGCATAAAGGACGACGATTGGGACCGGGTGCTCTCAGTAAATTTGAAGGGTGCGTTTAACTGCATCAAGGCGGTTACCCGGCCCATGCTGAAGGCCAAATGGGGGCGAATAGTTAATATCACCTCGGTGGTGGGAGTTTCAGGCAATGCCGGGCAGGCCAATTACTCAGCCAGCAAGGCCGGGCTCATAGGCCTGACAAAATCCACAGCCCGGGAACTGGGATCCCGTAACATTACCGCTAACGCAGTGGCTCCAGGGTTTATAGTAACTGAAATGACCGATTCGCTGCCCGATGAAGTCAGGGAAAAAATGAAAACCGAGATACCCCTGGGAAGGTTCGGCCTTGCCGAGGAAGTGGCGTCGCTGGTAGTCTTCCTGGCTTCCGACAGGGCATCCTACATAACTGGGCAGGTTATCATGGTTGACGGTGGTATGGCCATGTGACTCATATATTCAATTACAACAAAGAGGGGGTGAAAAAGTGGCTGTATTTGACAAAATTAAAGGGATCATAGCAGAACAGTTGGGGGTAGACGAAACTGAAGTAACCATGGAATCATCTTTTATC
>CBEULQ010000150.1:0-6248 GCA_965543975.1 uncultured Desulfocucumis sp.
AAGGAGTGCTGGCTATCATAATAATGAGTCTTCAAAAGTTTTTTTAAATTCTTCTTCCATGAAGCCGATTTCGGGTTTCCCGGAAAGAAATACTTTATCCAAAAAATAATACATAACTCCTGAAAGAAAACTCAGTGCTGCGATGCATCCAAAGGCTTTAATTATTTCAAATAAAATAGCTTCCATCGGCGGCCTCCGCTCATAGCGCAAGGGTTCCGGCAGCGGCATAACTTTTTTTTCAGCAGGCATCAAACATCCTTAAAGATAATCGTCCCTACGTGCTCACCGTTAAGAGCCCTGGTAATATTGCCTTCTCTAGTTCCGTTTATTATTTGAATCCGGCTGATATTCTGGGAGCGGTTCAACATCTCAAGCATTGCCCTCTCAATGACAAGATCATCCAGGTCCCTGTCCATTAATTCCCTGGCCCCTATTGTAGGTATAAATTCAGCTTCGGGCGCAACTTTTGGATTGTCGGTATACAATCCGTCCACATCCTTAACAAATATACACTGTTTTGCTCCCAGAACTTCCGCCAGCAGAAAAGCCCCCACATCGGTGCGGTTGCTTGGTATGCGCCCCTCTTCCGGCGGATGTTCCCAGTAGCCGTAAGGCGGCATGCCGTGAATAACCGGAATGCACCCCACAGCAAAATAGGCGCCCAGTTTAGGTAGATCATCGTGGCCTACCTTTATGCCGCCGTTTGCGCTAAGAAGCACGGTTAACATCAGCGCGTTCTGTTCTGAAATGCTTTGCCCCAGTTTGGCAATTATACCTGTGGGCATCCCCAGTTCCATGGCTATGCTGTAAACATGCCGGGATCGCGTCCCGCCTCCGGTGGAAATTATCATTTTATGTTTTTTGGAATTCTCGACAATTTCATTAATTATCGGCAACACGGCCCTTGCTCCCATATCAGTTATACTCTGGCCGCCAATCTTTAGAACGTTAACATCGGGCAGAAGTTTATAGGGCTTTTGATATTCCAGGCTCCTGAGAAAGCTCTTTCCCACCAATGATTCGCCCATGAGCATACTTTTTACATGCAGTCTCTTGCTCTTTTGTTCCCGAATGAGAGCCATACAGTCACACTCCCATCTAATCTATTAATTATGATGCAGCGCTGCCAGCAGTTTTGAAAGTAATAGTCACTCCCTGTCCCCCTGTTGTCGCGCCGAGGGTTTCATTGTTTCTGGATTTCAAATTGGGTGATAGTATTAAAGTATAGGTGGTGTCAGGACTGAGCGGATTAACAGGCTGTACAAAAATTGTCTGGCGCAGGGAGAAATCTGCTGACCTGGTAATATTTAATGGCACGTTCTCATTACTCTGGGAGACTAGGGTAATGCTTTTTTGGTTATTCTCCCAGACTGAATCGTCAACAACGTTTTTGTCGAAATTCAGAGTAATTGTCGGGCTCAAAGGGACCTGGGTCGCCCCCTGGAGGTCCGTGCCATCGGGCAGAGTCGCGGTAAGGAACCTTAACGGCTTTTCTCCCGGCACACCGGGTTGCACTCCTGGCGACACCGGAATATTAATAACCTGACCTGTATAAATCAAGTTAGGGTTACTAATTTGCGGGTTGATGGATAAAATTGCATTTATTCCGATTCCATGCCGCCGGGCTATGCTTGTTAATGTATCTCCGCGCCGCACAGTATATTTTATATAGTTTCTACCCCCAGAAGGCGTCGGCACAGTAATGGTCTGGCCTGGGGTTATCTGATTGGGGTCTTTAATCTGAGGATTTGCCTTAACTATAACGTTAACCGTGGTGCCGAAGCGAGCGGCAATCTCCGCCAGGGTATCCCCCTTCTTAACCGTATACTGCATTGCTATCTTCCTTTCACTAAGATATGCCGACAAGGTGACTATCAATATAAAGAACAACCTATTTCCGGCTATTTATTTTATGAATGCTAATTATAAAAGGTTACGGGATGTAAAAATGGAAGCATTCACCTGAAACATTACTTATAGCAAATTATGTTTTTTCGTAAAAGCAGGATTAAGGAAATGAGGTGTTGAAACTATTAAGTATAAAAAGTAAAACAATGTCATCTCCGAGCCTGTTAACCTGAAGCCTTTAAGGTATGGGTAACAGGCCGTCAGAGTGCGGCGGGAAACGGCTGTGCTTCCCAAATGGAAAGGAGAGGAGTTGATATTCACGGCCAGCCTCGCAATTTCCGTAGAGTCTGGCTTTTGATTTGAGAGATTGTTTGATAGGAAAAACCTAAAACGCTCCGAGCCTGTTCCACCTTAAACATTGTTTTGGTGGCAGGACGATAGGGTATGGCTGGAAACGGCTATGCCTCCCAGTGAGGAAAGGAGTATGGCGGCAGTACGCGTCATTTGGACCGGACATTTGCTGTGCTTTAATCCGCACGGTGTCCGGTTTTTTTAATTCCCTTAATTATCTAGTACTCATGAGGAGGCCGGAAATGAACAATAGAAATAAAATCATAATAATTCTTGCAATCATTTTATCTTTATTAACCTCATTTTCAGGAGTTTCATTCGCTCAACCGGTAGACATTCAGGGCCACTGGGCGGAAAAGCAAATCAATGACTGGTTGATTAACGGGCTGGCAAAAGGATACCAGGATAATACCTTTAAGCCGGACAGCAGCATTTCCCGGGCTGAATTCGCAACCCTGGCGAACAATGCTCTTGGATATAAAGAAGTCAAAGAGATACATTATTCCGATGTTCCATCATCAGCCTGGTTTGCCGGAGAAATCGCCAAAGCTGCCGGGGCCGGTTACCTTTCCGGTTATGGTGACGGAACGGTAAAGCCTGACGCAAAGGTCAGCAGGCAGGAAGTTGCAGCCATGCTGGCAAAAATTTTAAAGCTCGATTCCACTGCTGATATTAATGCTGCCGGCAAATTCAATGATGCAGCCGGCATTCCGGAATGGAGCAGAGGCGCTATTGGCGCTGTTACTGCCTCCGGGTATATGCTCGGCTATCCGGATGGCACCTTTCAACCGGAAAAGCAAATCACCAGGGCGGAGGCCGTCGTAGCGCTGAACAAGGCCCGGGCAGCTCGGGTTGAGACAACTGATAACAGCGTCACATATGATAAATCGGGGATATTCGGCCCTGCCGGCGGAAATGAAACTGTTAAAGGAAATGTATATATCACTGCGGCGGGAGTTACCCTGAGAAACGTTACAATCACAGGCGACCTGTTGCTGGGAGAAAGCATCGGCGACGGGGAGGTAACATTAAATAACGTTACCGTACAAGGGCAAACCATTATAAAAGGCGGCGGTTCGCATAGCGTAACGCTGGACGGCTGCACACTGCCCTACATGGTGGTGGAAAAGGAAGGGGTCAGGGTAGTATCCTCCGGCAACACCAGGGTAAATATGGTGCGCCTGGAGAGCGGAGCGATTCTTGTTGAAGCCAGTTTAACCGGTCCGGGCTTTGAAAAAGTAACATTGTCCGAAACCATACCCGCTGATGCCGCTGTAAAACTGGATGGCAATTTTACCAATGTCAATGTAAATACCGAAAAAGTCAAGCTCGAAGTTGCCGGAGGAGCCATTGCCAGTCTTGAGGTGGCTAAAGAGGCAGCCGGAGCTTCTATTGACATAGCCCAAAACGCTAAAGTAACGAACATGACCCTTAACGCGGCGGTATCTGTAAAAGGAAAAGGCGTAGTAGAAACTGCCAGGGTAAATGTATCGGGATCCACATTTGAACAAAAACCCAATAATGTTGATAAAGCCGATGACGTTTCAGTTAACATAGGCAATACCGGAACACCAACCGGTTCCGGACCAGGCAACGGCAGCGGCGGTGGCGATGGCAACAACCCGCTTAATTTACTGGGTGCCTACCTGGTAAGTAACGGAGAGAGGATTGGAGCTACTGAAGTACCTGTAAATCCGGAAATAAAGCTTGTTTTTGACCGGGGAGTGGTGAGAGATAACTGGGACAACAATCAGCAGTGTATTTCCCTGAAAACACTGTCCGGAACTGAAGTTCCTATAGATGTGTCAAGAATTGAGGGCGTAGAGTCTGAAAAGCGGCATATTTATATTAGTCCCATTACTGATTTAACCTCCGGCACCACTTACAAAATTATAATCAGTGCCTCTCTGAAGGCTAATAACGGCAACACCCTGGGATCGGAGAAAACCGTTACCTTTACCGTTAAATCAGCCGGTGGCGGTGGAGGAAGTGGTGGTGGTGTATCTAAAGCACCAACATTCGTTAGCTCGGAGGTTACCGCACAGGGTGATGTGAGCGTTACATTTAATAAGGACATGGAGGATACCGCCTCTTTAGCAGGTAAGGAAAGGCAGTTCACCGTTTCTGTTGATGGAAACCCTGTTGCCATATCAGCCTTGTCACGAACCAGTACCGCCACAAAAATTAAACTCACGCTGTCTACTAAAGTGACAAGCGGCAGCCAGGCAGTTACAGTTTCCTACGCCAAGGACGCTGATCCCGCCAAACAGGTTAAATCGGTTGACGGCGGCGTGCTGGAAAGCTTTGACCCACAGAATGTAACGAATGAATTACCAGGAGCGTCACCGGCATACCAGAGTTCCGAGGTTACCTCCCAGGGTGATGTGAGTGTTACATTTAACAAGGAGATGGAAGATACCGCCTCTTTAGTAGGTAAGGAAGGGCAGTTCACCGTTTCCGTTGATGGAACCCCAGTAGTCGTATCAGCCTTGTCGCTAACCAGTACCGTTACAAAAATTAAAATCACACTGGCTACTAAAGTGACAAGCGGCAGCCAGGCAGTTACAGTCTCCTACACCAAGGACGCTGATCCCGCCAAACAGGTTAAATCGTCTGACGGCGGCGTGCTAGAAAGCTTTGACCCACAGAATGTAACGAATGAATTACCAGGATCGTCACCGGCATACCAAAGTTCCGAAGTTACCTCCCAGGGTGATGTGAGCGTTACATTTAACAAAGAGATGGAAGATACCGCCTTTTTAGCAGGTAAGGAAGGGCAGTTCACCGTTTCCGTAGATGGAAATCCCGTTGTCATATCAGCCTTGTCACGAACCAGTACCACCACAAAAATTAAACTCACGCTGGCTACTAAAGTGACAAGAGGCAGCCAAGCAGTTACAGTCTCCTACACCAAGGACGTTGATCCCGCCAAACAGGTTAAATCGTCTGACGGTGGCGTGCTGGAAAGCTTTGATGCACAGGATGTTACGAATGATTTACCTGTGACTCCACCTACTTTTCAAAGCTCTGAGGTTACTTCTCAGGGCGATGTAAGTGTTACCTTTAGCAAGAATATGGAAAGTACAGACTCTTTAGCTGGCAAAGAAAGTCAGTTTATAGTTATCATTGACGGCAATCCCGTTGATATTTCAGGTATTTCGTTGACCAAAACCCCAAATAAAATTAAACTTTCACTGGCTAGTATAGTGACAAGCGGCAGCCAAGCAGTTACAATCTCCTACACCAAAGACCCTGACCCCGCTAAACAGGTTAAATCGGCTGACGGCGGCGTGCTCGAAAGTTTTGATGTGCAGGATGTTACGAATGATTTACCATAGCGCTTCATGGAAGGCTGGTTTAAGGCAAATGAAATTATTACCCAAAACCTTATGGTTATGCACAATGATTATTCTACTAACTGTTATTATTGTTTTTCCATCCTATGCCGGCAATGGCGACGGGTCGGGAGGGGGGCAGGGCGCTCCACTGGCCCTGGTTTCCTCATATCCAGCCAACGGACAAAAAGATGTTGCTTTGCCGGTTGAGATCAAACTCTCATTCAGTAAAAATGTTATTAACATGTCGGTAAAGGATAACAACCAAAAGTGCTTTTCACTGCAATCATCTGATGGGAAAGTCATCCCCGTTGAAGTAATCATGGCCGACGATCAGATTGAGCCGGAGAAGAAAAGGGATGTGCTGATTAAGCCTGTCCAGAAGCTTAATCCCGGGACCGGCTATACGGTAAAAATAGCGGCGGGACTGATGTCCAAAAGCGGCGTGACATTGGGAAAAATCGTAACTGTAAATTTTGAAACCAAAGCTGAGTCCGTTTCCAGTGTTAGTGAAAAATCCGACCCGGTTGATGCAAATAGTCAAGTAGCAGGCAATACTGAGAAAAGTGCCGAAAATACAGCGGTTCAAAAAACATCAAGGTCGTTAAACAACACCTCTTCACCGGATGCTGCTGTCAAAGGAAGCAACGAAAATGTCACAGGTGATGGAAGCGCTGCAAAAACCACTATCCGTAACACCGAAGGTACTAAACA
>CBEULQ010000151.1:0-6219 GCA_965543975.1 uncultured Desulfocucumis sp.
AAAAAAACCGTAATTAAAAATCTGATATATTTCCGTGAAGCAGAAGAAAAGTTCTTACAGGAAGTTCTTCAAGAACTATATGAGAGTAGCTAGCAGTACTTTGAGAGGATACAAAGGAGGTGGTTTGAGATGTTTTTGAATCACTTTGAATATTTCGCTCCCCAAACCCCCGCTGAAGCATTGGATCTGGTCGGCCGCCTGGCAAACAAGGCTAAAATCCTCGCTGGTGGCACAGACCTGCTGGTAATGATGAAAGAAAAAATGGTCAAACCGGAATACTTGATCGACATAAATGCTGTGCAAGAGTTTAAAGGTATTCATTATGAGCCTGGTAAGGGCGCCTTCATCGGAGCAGCCACAAAAGTTTCAGAAATTGAGCATTCGGATTTAATCCGTGAAAAATACTTTGCACTTCACCAGGCGGCGGGCGAACTGGGTTCAGTTCAGGTAAGGTCCATGGCTACTATCGGAGGCAATAGCTGTCATGCTTCACCGGCTGCGGAGACTCCCCCGCCCCTGGTTGCCCTTGGTGCAAATGTTGTGATCAGCAATGTTTCCGGAGATAGAGAGCTGCCCCTGGAGGAATTTATACTGGGTAACCGTAAAACCGCCCTGGGGGAAAACGAAATGCTGACCAGGTTTATTCTGCCGGAACCCGCTCCGAAGTCTGCCAGTCGCTATGCCTACATTGGACTTAGAGACGCCATGGAAATCGATGCTGTTAACATGGCTGTTAATTTGGTGCTGGAAGATGATGGCCGGACCATTAAAGATTTAAGGCTTGTGATGGGGTCGGTAGCTCCCAGACCTTTGATATCTGTGGAAGCCCCGGGCATCCTGGTGGGGCGGGAGTTTAACGGCGAATTGTTGGAAAAAGCGGCTGAGGCAGTATCCGGAGAAGCCAGGCCTATATCTGATATTCGGGCCTCGGCGGAATACCGGCGCGAAGTTGTGGCAGTGCTGGCCCGCAGGTTGCTCCTGGAGGCCTTTGGCGCCGCGTCTGCTAAGGGGGTTTAATCGGTGAAACAATTAATTGAATTATTAATAAACGGTCGCCTTTATGAAGTACCCGTTAATCCCAGGGATCTGCTTGCTGATGTGATTAGAAACAAGGTGGGGCTTACCGGCACCAAGAAGGGCTGCGGGCAGGGAGACTGTGGAGCCTGCACGGTATTAATCGATGGCGAGCCGGTGCTCTCCTGCATTACACTTGCCATTGCCTGCCAGGGCAAAAAAATTACCACCATTGAAGGTCTGGTGGCTGAAGATGGCAAGCTCCACCCGATTCAGCAGTCTTTTGTTGATCATGGCGCCGTACAGTGCGGTTTCTGCACACCAGGTATGATCCTGTCAGCAAAAGCATTGCTGGACAGAAATTCCAACCCCGGCGAGGAAGAAATAAAGCGAGGCATAGCAGGCAACATATGTCGCTGCACCGGTTACAAGAAAATTGTAGAAGCAATTGATGCTGCCGCAAAAACCTTGTCCGCAGAGGGGGTGAAGTAATGGATAACAACTTTACCCAGGTTGGAAGAAGCGTGCCGCGTAAAGATGGCCCTTTAAAGGTTAAGGGTGAGGCAATTTATACCGGCGATATGGTTCTGCCGCGCATGGCTTACGGGAGAATAAAGCGCAGTCCGTACGCCCACGCCGTCATTAAAAAGATCGATTACAGCAAAGCGCTGGAGTTGCCGGGGGTTCTGGCGGTCATCACCGGAGATGAAGCTCCCAACAAATGGGGTATAGTTCCCCAGACGGCAAACGAAGTTGCCCTGGCCGTAGGCAAAGTTCGCTTCTGTGGTGAGGGAGTGGCCGCTGTTGCCGCCATCGATGAAGAAACCGCCGAGGCCGCTCTGGATTTAATAGAAGTGGAATACGAGCCCCTGCCGGTGTTGCTGGACCCGGAGGAATCCCTGAAACGCGCACATGAAGTGCGTATACATGAAGATGCTCCGGAAAATATATTGCACTCAGGCGACCAGTTGTTCGGCAACCCGGACAAGGCATTTGCCGGGTGCGCTTACGTATTGGAAAAAGAATTTCATACTTCTTACGTAAACCACGCCTTTTTGGAGCCGCATACAGCACTGGCCAGTTACGATACCCAAAGCGGCCAGCTTCAGGTGTGGTCGAGCACACAGATTGCACATTATCTGCACCGTCAGCTGTCGATCGTTTTAGATATGCCTATGAGTAAAATCCGCGTTACCCTTCCGGCAATCGGTGGCGGATTCGGCGGCAAGGGCGAGGCAGCCCCATCAGAATTTTGCGCCGCCCTGCTGTCAAGGAAGATCGGCAGGCCGGTTAAAGTGACTTATGAGCGCAGTGAGGTATTCGCCACGAACAAAGGCCGGCACCCATGCCACATGAAAATGAAAATAGGCCTGGATAAGGACGGTTTAATTCAAGCCGTAGATTTTGACAATACTCTGGACGGCGGCGCGTACGCAGGCTGGGGCATGGTGGTAATGTTCTACACCGCGTCAATGATCCACCTGCCCTACAAGGTGCCTAACGCCCGGGCCCGGGTAAGACGTGTTTATACCAACAAGCCCACCTGCGGCGCCATGCGCGGTCTCGGCGGGGTTCAGCCCAGGTTCGCCATGGAGAGCATGCTGGATGAGATGGCAGAAATGATGGGCATCAGTCCCTACGAGCTTAAAATGAAAAACGCTATAGAATCCGGCTATATCAGTGTGAGCAACCTACACGTACCGCATACCGAGTACAAGAAATGTCTGCAGACTGCAGTGGAAAAATCAGGCTACCTTGAAAAACACGGCAAGCTGCCCTTCGGCAAAGGCATCGGACTGGCCGGCGGTTATTATATTTCCGGCACAGCCTATACCCTCTACCAGGCTTACAAGCCGCATACCACGGTGCTGATCCGGGTAGATACCGAAGGAGGGGTAACGGTTCACTGCGCGGCTGCGGATATCGGCCAGGGGTGCAACACTGTTATGGCACAGATGGCTGCCGAGGCGCTGGGTATCCATTACGAAGATGTGCATATCGTGTCCGGCGATACGGAACTGGGGACTTTCGATCTGGGTAGTTTTGCCAGCCGGTTAACCTATGCATCCGGGGCGGCAATAAAGGAGGCAGCCAAGCAAATAAATGATAAGCTTTTTGAAGTTGCCGCCGGTATGGTGGGCTGCCGGGCCGATCAATTGGAAGTAAAAGATCGCCGGTTCTATTCAAAATTTGAACCCAGAAAAAACATCGAGTGGGAAAAAGTCGTTGATTTATATACCAATTCCGTTGGGACACTTACCGGTATCGGTCACTTCTCTCCGCCTCGGCTCAAAGGGATTGATCTCAGCCGCGGCATTAGAATCCAGGGAGCTAATATCGGGCACTCCCCAACATTTGGTTTCAGCTGCCAAATAATCGAAGTAGATGTGGATCTGGAAACCGGCAAGGTCCGGGTGGTCAAGGTTACCGAAGCCGGGGACTGTGGCCAGGCGGTCAACCCCATGAGTGTGGAAGGCCAGGTGGAAGGCTCCATCCTGTTTGGCATGGGGCAGGCCCTTTATGAAGAAATGAAGGTGAACCCTGATGGAAGGATTATTAACGCATCCCTGCATGATTACAAGGTGCCCACTGCCATGGAGCTCCCGGAAATAGACTCCACCATCGTGGATAGTTACGATCCCACAGCTCCTTTTGGAGTTAAAGAATCGGGTGAAGGCCCTATTCAACCGACCATCCCGGCCATTGCCAATGCCGTATACGATGCCATCGGGGTGAGATTTACCGAACTGCCTATCACACCGGAAAAGTTGCTAAAGGCTTTAAAGAAAAAAAAGGAAGCCAGCTGCGGATGATATTGACCTTATTATGTGTCCAGTAATGATTTTAAAGTATTCTCAAGGCAGATAAGGTTTAAAAAAAGTGAAATTTAATAAATACGGGGAGGTATGAATGAATGTCAATTAAAAAAATAGGGGTATTGGGAGCAGGATCAATGGGTGGTGGAATTGCCCACCTGGCGGCGGTGAAGGGTATCGAGGTGCTGCTCTGTGATGTGGAACAGCGTTTCGTGGATGGCGCGGTTAATCGTATTGCCGGATTCATGGATAAGAGCATAGAAAAGCAAAAAATGACAGTTGATGAAAAGGAAGCAGTATTGAAGAGAATTACCACTACCACCAATATGGAGGATTTTGCTTCTGTTGATTTGGTGATTGAAGCTATTTTCGAAGATATGGCAATCAAGAAGACTGCTTTTGAAAAACTGGATAAGATTTGCCCTCCCGAGGTGATCTTAGCCACTAATACTTCTTCCATGTCTATTACCACAATAGCTGCCGCCACCTCCCGTCCTGATAAAGTTGCCGGAATGCATTTTTTCAATCCTCCACTGATTATGCGGTTGGTTGAGGTCATCCGGGGTTACTATACCAGTGATGAGACTGTAAAGGTGTTATTTGAGGTTTCTAAAGCCATGGGCAAGACACCTGTGGAAGTTAAAAAGGACACCCCGGGCTTCATAGTAAACCGCATTATGATGCCTCAGTTCCTCGAGGCTATCCGCATTGTGGAAGAAGGAATAGCCACTCCGGAAGATGTTGATACGGCGGTTACCCTGGGCTTGAATTATCCCATGGGCCCCTTCACACTCATGGATTTTACCGGAGTGGAAATATCGGTCCATGTGGCGGAATATTTATTCAATGAAACCAAGGATATGAAATGGGCTGCCCCTCAGGCCATAAAAGCTCTGGTACGTGCCGGACGCCTCGGCAAGAAGACCCGTGCCGGATGGTATGACTACGATAAATAGACTTTTAATATTTAAGAAAGACTTATGAGGTGAACCACATGAGTAATTTACCCAAAGGGGGAGCCTTTCTCTTCAGTCAAACCAATCCTCAGGATAGCTTCACCCCGGAGGATTTTACCGATGAACATAAATTGATTTACCGGACTGCCGCAGGTTTTGTAACTGATAACGTGCTGACCAAAATGGAAGAGCTGGAAGCAAAAAAAGAAGGCCTGATCAGAGAGCTGCTGGAGGCCGCCGGAGAGCTGGGCTTAAACGGAGCCGACATTCCGGAAGAGTATGACGGCATGGAGATGGATAAAATCAGCTCCACCATCATCGCCGAGTGTATGGGGCGGGGCGGTTCTTTTGCCATGACCCAGGGCGGTCAGACCGGTATTGGCAGCATGCCCATCGTCATGTTCGGCAACCATCAGCAAAAAGAAAAGTATCTGCCCGGCATAGTTACCGGCGAAAAAATAGGTGCCTATGCTTTGACTGAACCTGAAGCGGGCTCTGATGCCATGTCGGTCAAAAGCAGGGCTGTTTTAAGTCCCGACGGCAAGCATTATATCTTAAACGGAACCAAACAGTTTATCACCAATGCCGGCATGGGGGATGTATTCATTGTTTACGCCAAGATAGACGGGGAAAAGTTTACTGCTTTCATTGTGGACGGTGATTCCCAGGGCCTCTCCACCGGGCCGGAAGAAAAGAAAATGGGCATCAAAGGCTCCTCCACCAGGACACTAATCTTGGAGGATGTTAAAGTTCCGGTGGAAAACGTGCTGTTTGAAGTCGGCCGGGGCCATGTGGTTGCTTTTAATATTCTGAATCTGGGCCGCTACAAGCTATCCGCAAATTCTCTGGGCAATGCCAAATTTGCCCTGGAACTGTCCGCCACCTTTGCCAATGAACGCAAGCAGTTTAATACTCCTATTGCCAATTTCGGTCTGATAAAGGAAAAACTGGCCGAAATGGCAATCAAAATATATGTGGCCGAGAGTATGGTCTACCGCACCGGGGGCCTGCTGGAAGACATGCTGCACAGCCTGGATACCTCGGGTGAGGACGGGGGCCGGGTAGCAGCCAAAGGTATTGAAGAATATGCTCTGGAATGCTCCATGAACAAGGTTTTTGCCACAGAGATGCTGGCTTATGTCGTGGATGAAGGAGTGCAAATCCACGGGGGCTATGGGTTCAGCGCTGAATACACCATTGAGAGACTTTACAGGGACGCCAGAATTTACCGTATTTTTGAGGGGACCAATGAAATAAACCGCACCATAATTCCGGTAACCCTGCTGCGCCGGGCAGCCAAAGGGGATTTGCGTCTACAAGAGGCCTTGGAAAAGCTGCGGGAGAAACTTTCAGCCGACATTCCGGTCAGGGTAGGGGACGAAGAGCTGGTACAAGCAGCTAAAGAAATATTCCTGTTGACACTTGACGCCGGG
>CBEULQ010000152.1:0-6215 GCA_965543975.1 uncultured Desulfocucumis sp.
CCACTCGACGGTGTGGGAAAGGGTTAACAGCCTGCTTAACCAGGGTTTACTGGAAAGAATCCGGAAAGAGAATCAGCCGGTGTACTTCGTAATAACCGGCAAGGGAAAAGAAAAATTAAACAGTTTGCTTTAACCCGAAGTCACTGACAAACCTCCATTTTTCCGTGGAAACCGGCAGCATATAAGCCTGCCGGTTTCCATTCTATTTTGAAAAAGATTTGGTCTTTATGTACGTTTACCCGCGGCGGATTTGTCTCCCGGCACGTAAGCTTTGGGACACGGTGTTCTATAAAGCTATTCCAAAATTCCCTGAAAAGGCTCCAACCCGCTCAATTCCACCACCCGGGAAATACTCTCCCTTTTCTTCCCTATTTCTCTGTATTTATTAAGTTTTATCCTGGGTGGTCAGGATGGCTATGCGCTGACCGGTGGTGAACTTGGCCACGCCGGCCCCGGCTTTTACCAGTTCCGCTATTTTAGCCAGCTGCTCGCCGGTGATGATACCTGCGGGAGTTGACGGCACAATAGCATAGGTTCCGTTAGTTTGTGTGATCAATGCAATCCCCCCCGTAAAATACAGAAATATTATGAATTTTGCACAAAAGACATGCAAAAACCCCACCCGATTGAAAATTTGGAAGCCCTATCCTGCAAATGAGGCTGGTAACCGGCTGCCTTAAGTCTCTCCCGGCATTGATTTTATATAGAAACATAATATCCTGCGCCATTTTGGGACAACCGTTCCAAAATGGTCGGCAGGCCTTGTCCCCAATTCTAACACCATGGGTGCAAATGTTTGTCGCCTGATTAATAATTTAACCCGCCTTCATATACAACTGGCGGGCTGACCGATTGGCTAAAAATGGATATGAAAATGGCACTCTATTTGCTACTATGCAAAATAGTCTGTGAATTTGGGCTTTTTTGAAAAGAAATGCAGGTGTGATGAGGGGGTGAAAAACCAACAGGAGCTTTATCCCATCCGTTTGTATTTATCCAAATATTTTGAAAGAGGTGCATTCAATTGAGCAAAGTGTATTTCACACCATCAGGAGCCACCAACTGGGCTGAAAGTATCATTGCAAAGGCCAAAGAATTATTCTATGTGGCTGAACTGGACAAGTGCATCAAGCCCGGCGACAGCGTCGCCATCAAGATTCACGTAGGTGAGTGGAACCGTACCTCCTGCCTGCGCCCGGAATATGTGGCAGCCATCGTTGAGGAAGTCAAAAAGTGCGGCGGCAAGCCCTTCGTAACTGACACCACCACCTTGACTTACCACCTGTTCAGCTCCCGTTTCGATGAAGTCGCTGTAATGAAAACCGCTTACAGGCACGGCTTCAACCCGAATTCATTGGGCTGCCCGGTCTTCCCGGCAGACGGTTTTATCGGCCATGACGACGTCCGTGTGGATATTCCCGACGGCAACATCCTGAAAGAAACCTATATCGGCCGCGCCATCGCCTGCGCCGACGCTGTGATCAACCTTGCCCACGCCAAGGGCCACCCCATCACCTCATTCGGCGGCTGCATCAAGAACTTTGGTATCGGCGGCCAGTCCAAGCGCGGCAAATACTGCACCCACCTGGCTATGTGGGGCGACCCTGCCGACGCCATCGGCTATCCCCTGGTAAACGCCCAGAACTGCGCAGGCACCGGCTGCAAGTGGAATAAACTCTGCATGGACGGCTGCCCCGAAGGCGCCATCACAGTAACCGACAAGGGCATGAGCCTTGACTACAGCAAGTGCCGCCTGTGCTACAGCTGCCAGGTCACCTGCCTGTTCACCGGTGAGAGCACCATCGGCTTCAGGGACGACTACTTCCCCTATGCCCAGATTGCAATGTCCGACGCCGCCAAGGGCGTAATGAACCTGCATGATCCGGCAAAGATCGGCTACATGGCCTATATTCTTGACGTATCTCCCGAGTGCGACTGCTTCCCGTGGTCCGGCACTTCCATCACTCCGGACATCGGCATTGTGGCCTCCAAGGATATCGTGGCCATAGACACCGCCACCTGTGACCTGATCGACGCCGCTCCGAACTATCCCGGTTCCCGCTCCGAAGACCTCGGCCTGAAGCCCGGCGACGACAAGTTCAAGGCTGTCAACCTGGTCACCCCAAGGATCGCCTTCAAGGCTGCCGAAAAGATCGGAATGGGCAGCATGACCTATGAACTGGAGAAATACGAGCCGGTTCTCTCTCCGGAAAACATCGGCAAGCACCAGTACATGCAGGAGCCCACAACCCTGACTCTGCGCAAGCACTTCGCAAAGGGCGGCCACATCCTGAACGACGTGGCCGGCGTACTGCCCTTCAAGCGTATTGCCTTTTCCGAAGGCGACTGGAAGCAGTTTGAATAAAATAAATCTCCCATAAGCAAACTATACTGTGTTCAGCCGTTAGTCCAAGTTTTACTTGGACTAACGGCATGTTTGCCGCATACTGTTAACTTTTAACAAAATGTCACTTGCAGTACTCACAAATCAGAGGGAGGATACCAAGTGCCGGACGTATATATGGTTGGAGCCCGTGCCACCGGAGTCAGGGATAACCATCTGGACAAACTGTCAATGCTGTTAAGCGTACCCGAGTTTAAAAAGTTGCTGCCCGAAAACCCCAAAAAATATACCTTTATTAAAGCGCATTACAGCCAGATGGGTTACACCAGGCACTTAAGGCCTATTTTAATTAGGGCTCTGGTGGAAAAGATTAAGGAAATGGGCGGAACTCCGGCAGTTACGGATACTTCAGGTTATTTCCCCAAAGGGCAGTTTAGAGGCGATGAATGGTATGAAGCGCTGGAATTGATGGGGTACTCGGAATTAGCCCTGGGCTGCGAGCGAATCCTGGCAAACGGGTACGAGGGCAACGACGGAGAGTTTGTTTCCACCGGAGGTGCCGAACTGGGCGGTGTGGAAGTGGCCCGGGCCATCGTGGAAGCGGAGTGCATCGTGATGGTTTCCCACGTTACCGCTCATCCTCTGACAGGATATTCCGGCGCTCTGTTCAATCTGGGCGTGGAATGCCTGAATAATTTCGGCAAGACTAGGATATACCAGGATTTAAAACCGAAGTGGTTTGAGGCGGAGTGCAGCCATTGCGGTACCTGCGTAAAGTTCTGCCAGTGGCAGGCGCTGGAGTATGACGAAAAGTTATTTCCCAAAGAAGATTTATGCTCCGGATGCGCAACCTGCGTGGCTGTATGCGGGAACCGGGCCAGAAGGCCGGACCCGGATCAAATTAAATTGTTTCAGCGGAAAGTTGCCGAGTCTGCAGCGGCAATAGTTAAAACACTTGGTAAAAAGATTATATATATTAATCTTTTAACAGATGTTGTTCCCCAACCGGACAGGTTTCCCTGGGCTGACGTACCCTTCGTGCCTGACATGGGATTCCTGGCCTCCACGGACCCGGTGGCACTGGATGCTGTGACCGTGGAACTGGTCCGACGGGCTCCCGGAATACCCAATTCAGCTGCGGAAGACGCGGGGGTGCTTGATCCCGGCCAGGATAAATTTAAAGCCATTACCGGTGTCGACCCCATATATATGCTGGAACATGCAGAAAAAATGGGAATCGGTTCCAGACAGTATGAAGTTCTCTTTTCAGGGAGGTGATAGTCCGTTGGATAAAGAAATGTTCGAAATTATAAGCATGCGGGAAGAAGCGAAAGAAGAGCTGGCCGCCCAGCACGGCCCCATACGGGAAGCGCTGAAAAATATTCGCTACAAAATAGCCATCTTGAGCGGCAAGGGCGGAGTGGGTAAAACCAGCACCACTATTAATATCGCTGCGACGCTCAAGCAGGAAGGAAATGCCGTAGGCATTTTCGACGCTGATGTGCACGGTCCCAGTGTCCCCAAAATGACAGGGCTTTCCAAACGGACGGACCTTCACGGCGCCTGGATGATGAACCCTGTGGAAACCGACGGCGGCATCAAGGTAATGTCCGTCAGCCTTTTCTGGCCCGGCGAGGATACCCCGGTAATGTGGAAGGGACACTATAAAGCGCGTGTTATCCGCCAGTTGCTGGCTTCAGTGCGCTGGGGCGCCATGGATTATTTACTTATCGACCTGCCGCCAGGCACCGGAGATGAACCTATGACAATCATGAAGTCCATCCCCGGCCTGGACGGAGTGGTGGTGGTTACAACCCCCCAGGAAGTCTCGGTGGCGGTCTGCAGCAAGGCAATAAGCAGCGCCAATGAACTGGGGGTGCCCATTCTTGGCCTGATTGAAAATATGAGCGCATTTATCTGCCCCCACTGCGGAGAGGAAATCCCGGTACTTGGCGAGGGCAGGGGCGAGGACCTGGCCAGAACCTACAAAATACCATTTCTGGGCAGGATACCTTTAAACGAAATGGCTGGTAAAGCAGCAGACGAGGGCATACCGGTGGTAGATAAGTATCCGGAGTCTCCTGTGGCCATGGCTTTTAAAAAATGTACCAAAAACATGCTGGAAATATTACATAAAAGCAGGGAGGGCTAACCTTTGAAAATACTTATTACCGGAGGAGCCGGAAATATCGGCCGCGAACTGGTGAAAAGGTCCATTGAGGCGGGCAATGAAGTTACCGTGTTTGACATCCCCCCGGCCAATTACGATGGCCTGGAAGGTGAAAAAGGAATAACCGTGGTCAAAGGTTTTGTAAGCGACCTGGAAGCTCTGGCCACCGCTGTTAAAGGCGTGGACTCGGTCATACACCTGGCTGCCCTGATGACCCACCTGAGCACGGACAGGGAAAAAACCATGTCCGTAAACGTCGGTGGAACCAAGAACGTGCTGGATGCCCTGGCTAAAGAGGGCAGAGATGTGCAGTTCGTCTTCTCCTCATCCGTTTCCACTTACGGATACACTGTAGACGACACCCCGCCCATCACCACGGACCACCCCCAGGTGGCAACCGACCTGTACGCTGAGAGCAAAATTGAAGCTGAAAAGGTAGTTCTGGCTTCAGGTATTCCATATACCATTCTGCGCATATCCGGCGTGGTTATACCTGCTTTCTATGATCCCAACCCGTGGCAGTTCCTCGAAAATCAAAGGGTTGAATTTGTACACCGGGACGACGTGGCAACCTCCCTTTTCAATTCCGCAATAACCAAAGCAGCCCGCAACAAGATATTCAACATAGCAGGCGGCAAGGACTGGCAAATGCTCGGCCGCGAGTGGGCGGCAAAACACCTGGCAGTGCTGGACTTCCCCATTGAGGAAGCTGTTTACTCCGATCACCCGGGCTGGTTCGACTATTACGAAACCGCCGAAAGCCAGGAAATTTTAAAATACCAGAACAACTCACCGGAAATGTTCTTTGAACAATTGGCCCAGGCCGTGGAAGATTTCTACAACCAGGAATAATATTTGCAGGTCCTTAAGTGGAGCTGTATAAAACACATATAATAAACAAGGAGGACAAACAACAAATGGCTGGCTATCCCGCACATGAACACGCAGAAAAAATTTTAGCAAACTTAAGAGACGCACTGGCAAAGGCTGAAGGGGACAACAAGGCGAAGATTGAGAAGATTATTGCCGACCTGGATCCGATTAAGGACAACCGTACTTTTATGCGCACCCAGAAAGCTGAAAAAATTACCGAAGTCACTCTGGCAGACAGCGAAGTGATTAAAAACAACCCCGGCGATGCCGATAAGATTGCTGCTGTGGAAGCCGCAGTAACCGAACTGGTGGAAAGAGTAAAAAGCATGGTCATCAGGATGACCTGATAAATAAACCATTTTGCTTTATAACGGCCGTGCAAACCGAAACGGCTGAATATTCAAGGTCGTGAGGTTGATGTTTTATGAGCGTTACGGCGGAAAATTCGAAAGACATCAACAGTAAAGTATTGTCCATAGGAAATGAATCAATTGCCCTGATACAGAAGTTCCTTACCAAAAGGTCAACCCGGGAGGAACTGATATCGGGGCTCACAGAATTAAAGCCAGGGGAAATTCTATCAGGATACTGGGATGATCTGACAGCCGACGCTAAATACGTTCCCCACTGGAAGGTTCTGCAGACACTAAAGGGTCTGGTGGAAGAACTGGACTATCAGCTTGGGGAATACGGCGAATCAACCTTGTATGACGACATTAAAGAAATTGCTTTAAATCTTAAAAAAATTTCCTTGGAGCCAAACGAAAAAAACTGTTGACCCGTATATCCCTGAGATGTTAACATACCGGGCATGTGTATAGTCCGGTT
>CBEULQ010000153.1:0-6210 GCA_965543975.1 uncultured Desulfocucumis sp.
ATCGGAGAAAAATGCCATTTTATTATTTACCACCATCGTCCCCAATATAGCAAAGGTGGGACTGACCAGGAGCACCGCCAGAAGCGCGTTTTTCATAAAGATGTGCTGAGACCAGGCAAATGGAAGAAAAAGATCCACAAAAGAATACCATGTTTCCATCATGCTTGCATACCTCCACCACTGTAAATAATCTGTGGTTTCAATGGAATTTGATCCATTTCTTCTTTTATAGCCGGCCCATAGTCCCGCAATATTCTCTCGTTGGAGAAAACTTCCTGCGGTGTGCCGCAGCACTGAACCGTCCGGTCAAGGAGGACAATTCTGTCTGCGTAACGGGAAACCAGCGACCAGTCGTGAGAAACTAATATAATTGACAGGTCATATTGTTGACGCAGACTGGAAACCAATTCATAGAATAAATCTTTGCCCTGTACGTCAATACCGGATACCGGTTCATCCAGCAGCAGCAAGTCGGGACTCTGGTCAAGAGCCATAGCGAGGAGAACCCGTTGGAGTTCCCCCCCCGACAAATCCCCCAGACGCCGTTCCAAAAGATGATCTGCCTGTACGCTGGCCAGGCTGGCTGTGGCGCGTTCCCGAAGTCGCCGGGAATGGCCAAGGCATACCGGCCAGGACGATATGCAGGCTAAAAATAAATCCAGCACACTGATTGGTGATCCGGAGTCAAAGTCCAGCCTCTGGGGAACATAGCCAACTACGGGGTTCCTCCGGCAATTCTCAGCATTCAGGAAAGACAATTCACCGGTATGGCTTATTTCCCCCAGAATGGCTTTTAACAGCGTCGTCTTGCCTGCTCCGTTTGGGCCGACCAGAGCCGTTAGCTCCCCACAATGAATGTGCAGGTCAATATCGCGTAAAATTTCCGTTTTACCGATTGTTACCCCGAATTTTTTTAGCTTAGTACAGCATAAGCCACAAGATGTTCTTTGTGTTTTTTGAAGGACACTGGCAAAAGTCATATTAGTTTAACGCCTCTTCCAATACTTTTAAGTTGGATTCCATTATTGTCAAATAAGCATCAGGCTCCATGGTCCCAGTAACCGCCGGATCCAAGATGTATACCTTAGCCCCTGATTCCCGGGCAATGGCGTCCGCGGCTTTGGCCGGATACTGGGGCTCAGCGAAGAGCGCCTTTATTTTGGATTTTTTAACGGTATCAATGGTCCCGGCCAACTCGGCGGCACTTGGCTCTGAGCCGGGCTCCCTCTCAATCACAGTTACAATGTTCAGATTAAATTCCCGGGCAAAGTAGGGAAACGCCTCATGAAAGGTAATAATATCCCGCTTCTTAACGCTATCCAGGGACTGATGCATTTTTACCCGAAGCGCTTCCAGCTTATCAACATAAACGGCGGTGTTGGCGTTATATTGCGCGGCATGATCCGGATCAAGCGTAGCCAGTTGTGCGCTTATGTTTTTTACCTGCTGCATGGCATCGGATATACTCACCCATACGTGGGGGTTGTCGCCTTCCTCACCTTCACCTTCTATGAGCGGTATACCCTTACTCGCCTCAACAATCTTTAAATCAGGTAGTTGTTGAATAACTTTATCCATAAAGGCTTCCATCTCGGCGCCGTTAACAACAAAAATCTGAGCCTCACCAAGAGTTTTTAAATCATCAGGATTGAGCTGATAGTCATGCAGGCACCCTGTTATAGGCGGAGTCATATTCATCACTTTTACGCCGGGCACGTCTTTAGCAATGTTCATGGTTGCTATGTACATAGGATAAAACGACGTAACGATGGTCAATGTTTTACTGGTTGCCGATTTTTCCGGCGACGGGGGAGTTTGTCCCTGACATGCCGACATAAAAATAACCATAAAGATTAGTAAAACAACTATCATAAAAAGGGTTACAGATTTACGCATTTTTTAAACATCCCTTCTTATTGGTAATCAATTAGTTTCGAAAAAGGTAATACTGTTAATGTTCATTCCCGGCGGCCTTGCCGGCGCTACCCAACCCCCCTCTCGCCCGGGTTTAACATTCACAGGTTTATTTAAAGATTTTTTTATGTCCTTTCCCTGCATAATTCACAATATCCGAATATCTCGAAGCTGTGCTTTGTAATTTCAAACTTTTTTTCTTCCTCAATCTTTTCAAGATCCAGAGATTTAAAGGGGCAGTAGTCAATTAGTTCCGTCGAACCACACTTTAAGCACACAAGGTGATGCTGGTGCTTTCCTAAATCTAATTCGTACCGGCTTTTACCCTCCCGAAAGCTTAACTTGCTGATAATTCCAATTTCTAAAAAGACATTCAGATTACGGTAGACCGTGTCAAGACTTATGTTGGGATATCTTTCAACAACCTTGCGATGAACTTCTTCGGCACTCAATGGCTGATTATTGTTTTTGTCCATAAAAACCTGCAAAATCTCCTGTCGCTGCGGTGTAATTTTATATCCGTTTTTACGAAACTGCTCAATGGCATAATCATCCTTAACCATAATGCCTCCTAAATAATTATATTCCTAATTACAATTTAATATTACTTATATATTGTAAAATATTAATTGTCAAGGGCACAGGTGTTTATTAAAATACGGCCTTAGGTTCCAAATAATATGCCCAAATAAAAAAAGAGCGGGCATATCTCACTCGCTCTTAAATATTAGTCTACCAACGTCATTTCTAACATTAGGCTCCTTCCCTGCCCACCCTTTCCTTTTCTCTCTGCTGCAGTTCCCGCCACTGTATTTTACCGGTGCCGCTTTTGGGCAGCGCGCTAACAAATTCAATTATCCGGGGATACCTGTAGGCAGCCATTTTTTCTTTCGCCCAGGCGATAAATTCCTCCCCGGTTACCTTGCCTTCATATTCCTTGCGCAGCACCACAAAGGCCTTGACATTTTCCACCCGCACAGGGTCGGGCACCCCCACCACACAGACTTCCGCCACTGCCGGATGGGTATACAGAATACTTTCCACCTCCGTGGGCCATACTTTGAAGCCGGCGGCATTGATCATTCGCTTGCTTCTGTCTATAACGAAAAAATATCCCTCTTCATCCATGTAACAAATATCGCCGGTACGCAGGAATTTCTTGCCTTCAATTTCAATAAAGGCCTCCTCTGTTTCCTCCGGCCGGTTCCAGTAACCCAACATCACCTCGGGAGCATTAATTACCAGTTCCCCTTCCTTCCCCATGGGAAGCTCCTCCATGGTATCAAGGTCTATAATCCTGGCGTCCACACCAAAGTCCGGAACGCCGATACACTGCATTTTCGGTCTGTCCGGGGGATTGAAGTGGGTTTGGGAAATGGTTTCGGTCATGCCGTAACCCTCCACAAATTTCAGCCCGGTCAGCTGGTATAACTTGTTCCCCACCGCCTCCGGCAAAGGTGCTCCACCGCCCCCTACAACCATCAGGGAACTCAAATCACGTTTGGTTATTTCCGGGTGATTAAGCAAGTCAATGACCATGGTGGTAATATTGGTCCAAACCGAACAGCGGTATTTCTCAATGGCCGTAATGGCCGCCTGGCGATCCCAACGGGTTAGCAGAACGACGGCTCCCCCGGCATAAATGGGGGCCAGGGCGCTATGTACCAAACCGGTCACATGGAAAAAGGGCAGTGTAGCCAGCACGGTAGTGCTGGAGACCATATTGTGCCAGACGGCAGAACTCACCACATTGGCAATAATGGTGGCATGGGTATGCATGCAGCCCTTGGGAATGCCGGTGGACCCGGAACTGTAGGGCAGCATGGCCAGATCACCGGTATCTATTTTCAACTCCGGCTTAATCCCCCGGCATGACCCCAGCATACCCAGCCATCCCCTTGCCCCGGCCGGCAGCTCAGGGCGGGGCTGCGGCGGAAAGGGCAGCGGCAGTTCCGGCTCCGCCGGCAGGTAATCGGAGTAATCCCCCACCACTATTTCCCGCACAGAGGTTTTTTCTTTTATATTAAAAACCCGGCTGACAATATCGGAGGTGGTCACCACCACCACGGCCCCGCTGTCAACCAGTATGAATTTCAATTCCTCCTCTGTCAGCATGGGATTAACCGGCACCACCACCCCGCCGGCCCTCAATACCCCGAAAAAGCTGATAAAGAAGTGGGGCGTATTCTGCAGGTACAGCGCCACCCGGTCGCCCTTACCCACCCCCAGTTCCATCAGGGCCGCGGCAAAGGACTGTACCGCATCCCACAGTTCCCGGTAGCTTATCCTGGCTCCGTAATATATAATTGCCTCCTTGTCCGGGTAACGCCTGGCCGATGTTTCAATAAATTCATACAGGGGCACCCGGGGATAGTGAAGCTCACGGGGCAGCCTGGCCGGCCAGAATTTATAATGAGCTGTATTCATGTCTTATTCCCTCTTTCATGTTCATTTAATTTGCTGTACTATTCGCCGGCAAAAAGTCTTGCCGGATTGTCCACCAGCATGGTGCGTATCTGACTGTCGGTTATTTTTGCCTCCTTTAATGCAGGAATTATATTTTTAAATATATGACTTATATTCCAGTTAGCCACCAGTGGCAGCGCCGGCTCCGGAAGAGTGAAGGGCCTGCCCAGCCACTGCATGACGGAGTCCTGGGAAATCATTATTTGCCTTTCACGACCCTCCCTCAACAGCCCCAGCAAGGTAGCCGTTCTCTGGCTGTCGGGAAAAATTATGTCCAGCCCGAAGCGATCCAGGGCAGTAAAAACGCCCTTTTGCAATACTTCCCGGTGATACTGCAGATCAGAGCTGCCGCACATATGGCCAATCATCAGTTTTTTGACATCAACACCCTTGCTGATTAAATAATCAGCCTGCTGCGGCCCCATGGAACCGGCATCGGTGTGTGTGATTATGGGCACACCGGTATCCTTCTGGGCCATCACTGCAGCCTCCAGCACCATCTCTTCATAGGAGCTTATTTTCCCCTTGCCCGTGCCTACCTTGATAACCCCCGCCTTTACCCCGCTGCCTTCTATCCCAACGGTAATGTCCTTCATAAATGTTTCATACATTTCCCTGACAACTCCGGCAGGATTACCGGAAAAATGGGCCCTGGTCTTGAAATATACAGGCGCGCCCTCCTCCTCGGTATAAAGACCCGTGGCGCAAATTATATTAATTCCTGTTTCTTGGGACACCATTTTATACAGCTCCGGATCCCTGGTGCCGTCATTGGGGGTAGCGTCAATAATGGTTTTCAAACCGTACTTCTGTGCATCCCTTATCATTTCCACACATAAAGCCGCGGTTTTTTTCCTGTCATAGGCCGGAGCCGCAGTATCGTACCCCCAGCCCGGGTAACCAAAAATCAGATGCTCATGCACCAGGGTGACGCCCAATTCCCGGGGCGCCAGCGTCCCCGTAACCGTATTAACTGACTGTGCCATGCTTTTTTCCCTCCAATAAAAACATAATGTGAATAACCCCCGGGTGCAGTATTGCCCCGGCAAAACTACTTAAGTCAGGTAAACACAGGGAAAGCAAACCTTTTTTTAACAGTTAAAACATATCGCAAAAAAAGTACCAGCACCCCAAAACCCCTACGGCGCAAGATCTCCGCCCGGCCTGGCAGTGCCCTTTAATCATGGTCCTTAGATTAAATTATGTGACTATTCAAAAATTTAACAAAAGATTTTTCCCAATTGGATTGCCAGTCTCCTTAAATATGCATTTAACTGATGCACCAAAAGTCCCCTTCCCGAGTCTTCCTTACTTGCGTTAGCAAAGGCGAAGGTGGGGGATGAATGGCGAACAGGATAAGAATTGATAAGCAAAACACTTGTTCTGGTTAAGTTTTACCCGTATAATATAATTATAGAGTATAAGTAAGATAAAGGTTGTCATGCATCCTACTCGCTTCGGTTCCACTACGACTGCTGAGTCAAGTACCAGCGAAAGGTGCTCACACCGAAGGTATCGGAGTATCTTATCAACTCACTCAAATCCATATCAGCAAGACTTATTTTTAGAGATATGTCCAGGGTAAAAGAAAAGCTTTGGAACGGTGCTTTTGGGTTGCCCAGTTATTTTCTTGCTACTGTAGGTGAGGTGAAATTAGAAGATGTCAAGCGATACGTTCAATCTCAAGGAAATTAGAAACTATAAGTTTCGGATATACCCCAACAAAAAACAGGAACAAACCTTATGGCGTTGGATTGAGATGTGTCGTGTACTGTACAACTCCTGCATAGTAGACCGGAAGAATTTCTACTCCCGTAACGTTAAGGGCCT
>CBEULQ010000154.1:0-6206 GCA_965543975.1 uncultured Desulfocucumis sp.
AGATAAAAAAGCTGGAGGGGCTGGTTTCTCCCGGGGAAGGTCCCAGTTGCGCCCTGAACGCCGATATTGTAGGCCAGCCCGCAGTAAAAATAGCTGAAATGGCCGGAATCAACGTCCCCCCGGAAGCCCGGGTGCTGGTGGCGGAGCTTTCCGGGGTGGGGACGGAATATCCTCTGTCCATGGAAAAATTGAGTCCCATACTGTCCTGTTACGTGGTGGACGACTACAGGGAGGGCATTAACCTGTGCGAAAAAGTTGTGGAGTTCGGTGGGCTGGGCCACTCAGCCGTGGTCCACGCCGAGGATGAGCAGGTCATTAAAGAGTTTTACGACCGTATCAGAACCGGCCGCATTATTGTGAACTCGCCTTCCACCCACGGCGCCATAGGGGATTTATACAACGTCAACGTACCGTCATTTACCCTGGGTTGCGGCTCCATGGGCAGCAACAGCACCACTTCCAACGTCAGCGTGGACAACCTGATAAACGTCAAGAGGGTGGCCAAAAGGCGCGATAAAATACAGTGGTTCAGGGTTCCGGAAAGGATATATTTCGAGAGCGGAGCAGTGCAGTATTTGAGCAAGTTTCCCGCTATTAACAGGGTATTTATCGTAACCGATCAGGTTGTGCAACAATTGGGAATGGTGGATAAGGTAAAATATCACCTGAATAAAAGAAACAACCATGTGGCGGTGGAAGTATTCAGCGACGTGGAGCCGGATCCCTCGGTGGATACAGTGCGCAGGGGCTGCGCCGTTATGAAGGATTTTAAGCCCGACACCATCATAGCCCTGGGCGGCGGTTCTCCCATTGACGCCGCCAAAGCCATGTGGCTTTTCTACGAGCATCCCGGGGTGGAGTTTGAATTCCTCAGGCTGAAATTCATGGACATCCGCAAGCGCACTTATAAATATCCCAAACTGGGCCGCAGGGCAAGGCTTATTGCCATACCCACCACCAGCGGTACAGGTTCCGAGGTGACCGCCTTTGCGGTTATCAGCGATCATGGCAGACACATTAAATACCCTCTGGCGGATTACGAACTGACCCCGGACGTGGCCATTATAGATCCTAATTTCGCCATGACCATGCCGCCCAGGGTGGCGGCGGACACCGGTATGGACGTGCTGGCCCACGCCCTGGAGTCCTACGTCTCCGTCATGGCCTCGGAATACACGGATGCCTTGGCCTTAAAGGCAGTGGAACTGGTATACAAATATCTGCTGCGCTCCTATAAAAATCCCTCCGACCGGGAGGCCAGGGAAAAGATGCACTATGCCTCCTGTATAGCCGGGATGGCTTTTACCAATGCCTTTCTTGGTATAAACCACAGCCTGGCCCACAAACTGGGGGCTGAATTCGGAATATCTCACGGCAGGGCCAACGCCGTGCTGATGCCCTACATTATAGCTTACAACGCCAGCCGGCCGGCCAAATTCACGTCTTACCCGCAATACGAATATTTCCAGGCACCGGAGAAATACCGGCAGATAGCGGCCTATCTGGGTTTTCCCGCGGAAAGCGCGGAGCAGGGCGTGCGCTCTCTTATCGAGGCAGTACGGGGCCTGTTAAGGGGGCTTGAAATACCAGGCACCATAGCCGGCCTGGGAATAGACCGGGGAAGGTTTTCCTCCATTATTCCGGCCATGGCCGAGCAGGCCTTTGACGACCAGGTAACAGGCACTAATCCCCGGTTTCCGTTGATTATCGAGTTGGCCGATCTGTACAGGCTGGCTTACGGCCCGCCGCTTGGCGCCGAAGTTGACCGGAACCTGCTGGATTTCTCATTACTGAATGACGGGCGGCAGGTGGAAATCAGCCTGGAGGGTGAAGAAAAGGTAGTTCCTCCCGGGGGGGCGAAGATTCCCTATGTTCCGGAAACGATACATGCTGGGAACGTTTTGGAAAGCGACGTAAAACCCCTTCACTGACTCAATATTTAAATCTTTAATGCTGAAATAATTACGTTCTCGGACAACCATATAGGTGTACTCTAGCCTCCCGTTTTTTGGGAGGCTTTAACATTGTAATAATTTCGTAACGTTTTGATTGGAAAAACATTTCCACTATGATTAATTCACCCGCCCTTTGCCCGGCGGGTGATTCTTTTGATTAGGAATTATTGCTTGTTTAATAAAGGAAATCAATAGCGGCGGGGCGAAATCATCCGGAAAGACTGAAAGAGGAAGTGTTTGCATGCCGGGTCAGGAACAACTGGTCAAAATAATGGACAGGGGCCTGTGCTCCTCTTGTGGGATGTGTGTAGGGCTGTGTCCATACATTAAAACCGCCGGGGACAGGGTTAAGGCAATATATACCTGCGGTATCGAAGACGGAGCCTGCTACGGGGTCTGCCCCAAAACCTCCATGGATGTAGCTGAGATGGATATGTTCGTGCATGGAAGGGAAAGGGAGGATCATGCCCTGGGGATATACAGCGGCATCTATTATGCCAGGGCCACCGGTAAAACAGCCGGGGCACAATACGGTGGCGCCACCACCGCCCTGATTGGACTGGCCTTAAGGGAAGGGTTCATTTCCTCCGCGATACTTACCGGCGGCGATATTATGAGCCCACGGCCGGTGCTGGCCGCCACCCCTGATGAGGTTAACAACTGCGCCGGTTCGAAGTACACCGGGGTTCCCACCCTGCTGGAGCTGAACCGGGCAGCCGGGGAAGGAATGACGGAGGTGGGGCTGGTGGGAAGGCCCTGCCAGGTGGCGGCGGTAAGGAAACTGCAGAGGGGAAACCTCCCCGGAAGCCGGACGTACCCGGACCGGCTGGTGGGGCTGGTGGTGGGGCTGTTCTGCTTCTGGTCACTATCTCCCGGGCTTTACGGCTTTTTAAGCCGGGAAACCGGAGGAGAAGGAATAACTAAAATGGACATCCCGGTGGAAGGCCCCGAGGTCCTGACAAAAACAGGCAGCCTCCGGTGGCACGTGGATGAAATAAGACCTTTTATTAATAAAGCCTGTAATTATTGTTTCGACAGCACTTCGGAGTGGGCTGACCTGTCGGTGGGATCCACCGAGCATGACCCTGAATGGAATACGTTGTTGGTGCGCTCCAGTGCCGGCCGTGAATTGATCAATCTTGCAGCCGAAAAGGGAGTATTGGAAATTAAGGATTACCCGGCCGGGAGGCTGCCGGTTTTACGCAAAGCCGCCCTTAACAAAAAAATGAGGGTGTTGGCCCTGGTGGAAAATGATTTGGAGATTAGCGGATGTCCGTCAATTCCGGAGAGATACCGGAAGGAGATGGATGTTCAGTGGGGAGGGATTAACCGGTGAGCATCGCAGGAGTATGCCGGGAGAGGGCAGGTACAAAGGTAGCCCTGACCGGTAACGAGGCCATCGCCAGGGGGGCTCTGGAGGCAGGGGTGGCCTATGCAGCTTCTTATCCCGGCTCCCCCACCGCCGAGGTGTTGGGAACCCTCTCCAGGCTGGCGGGTAAGTTTAACCTGTACGCGGAGTGGTCGGTTAACGAAAAAGTGGCCATGGAAGGGGCTGCGGCCGCTTCATTTACGGGTTTAAGGTCACTGGTGGTGATGAAGGCGGACGGGCTCAACGTGGCTCTGGATTTTGCCGGCGCCCTGGCCATTTCCGGCTGCCGGGGGGGAATGGTGATAGTGCTGGGAGATGACCCCAATGCCCACTCCAGTGTCAGGGAGGAGGATTCCCGCAACCTGTGCAAGGCAATCCACCTTCCGGTGCTGGAGCCGTCCTCTGTACAGGAGGCCATGGAGATGACCAGGGAGGCCTTTAGACTTTCCGAGGATTTAAAGCTTCCCGTGGTGGTGCGCTGCGTCACCAGGGTCTGCCATGCCAGCGGGGACGTTGAACTGGGGGAATTAAACCGAACCCTGCCCAGCCCGGATTTCACCAGGGATAACAGGGTGATTACCTTCGGCATAAAGCTCCACGCGCTGCAGGAGCAGAAACTGGCCAGGGCGGCGGATTGGGCCTGCCACAGCGGGTTTAACAACTATACCGGTCCGGAAACCCCGGAACGGCTGGTGATAGCCAGCGGGCCCTGCTACATGCACGCCCTGGAAGCATTGGACATGCTGGGCGTAGCAGGCGGGGTGGGGGTTTTGAAGCTGGGCATGACCTGGCCTATTCCCCACCGGTTGTTACTGAAATATTTGCAGAATGCTTCGGAAGTGGTGTTTACCGAGGAGGTGGAGCCCTTCGTGGAGGATAATGTGACTTCCCTGGCCGCCATGCAAATACCCCGCAGCGTCATATTTTACGGCAAGCGCAGCGGCCATGTGGCCGGACCCGCCGGCGCGGGTATTGGCGAACTGGATCCTGATATCGTGGCCTCCTCACTGGCTGGAATATTCGGCATCAAATATGACACTCCCGGGGTATCAGGCAGGGCTGAAGCCCTGGAACTGCTGGGAGAAAAAATTCCCGACAGGGAACTGGCCTTTTGTGCCGGCTGCCCTCACCGGGCTTCGTTCTGGGCTGTCAGGGCCGCCCTGGAACTTGACGGAAGAGGCGGCATAGTGTTGGGAGATATTGGCTGTTATACCCTGGGTATGGCCAGAACAGGCTACAACCTGCTGCAGACTGTGCACTGCATGGGCGCGGGCATTGGTTTGGCGGGGGGAATGGCCAATCTCAGCCGCTTCGGCTTTGACAAGCCCATTGTAACCCTGGTGGGCGATTCCACCTTTTACCATGCTGCAATTCCCGCCCTGATAAACGCCAGGTACCACAATTCAGGCTTTTTATGTGTGGTGCTGGACAACGAGACCACGGCCATGACCGGCCACCAGCCCCATCCGGGGCGGAGCGTCACCGCCATGGGGGAGCCCGCCCGGACGGTGCAGATGGAGGAATTGATCGTGGGCATGGGATTGCCTTTTGTGGTCCAGGATCCATATGATGTGGAAGCAACCATTAATGTTGTCTGCAATATGCTTAACCAGGAAGGCCCCCGGGTGCTGATACTGCGCAGAACCTGCGTGCTGGCGGCGGTCAGGGGAAAGCAAAAGGACCGGGTTTACGTGAACGAGGAAAAGTGCATAGGGGATTCCTGCGGATGCAGCCGGTTCTGCAGCAGGGTGTTCGCCTGTCCTGCCAACGTCTGGGATGCAGCCACGGGTAAGGCGCGTATCGACGAGGCGGTTTGCAACGGGTGCGGCGTCTGCGCCTCCCTTTGCCCGCAAAGGGCTATTGTTGTGGAAAGGGCGGTGCAGTCATGAAAGAGCCGTTGAATATTATTATTACCGGCGTGGGCGGCCAGGGCAACGTGCTGGCCTCCCAGGTGCTTTCCTCAGCAGCGGCGCAAGCCGGCTACCGGGTGGCGGTGGGGGAAACCTTCGGCGTTTCCCAGCGGGGCGGCTCCGTCATGAGCCATGTCAGGATATCCCTGACAAGGCCATACGGACCTCTTATCCCAAAGGGACGAGCCCATATTGTGGCTGGTTTCGAACCCCTGGAAACCCTGCGGGTGCTTCTGGAGTATGCAGATTCTGAGACAGTGGTGATAATGAATGACCGGCCCAACTACCCTCTGGGCTGCCTTTCCGGGGAACAGAAATACCCCGACCCCCGGGATATTGAGAATGCTGCCAGAAAGCTCACCCCACGCCTGCACATGCTCTCCGCCACGGAACTGGCCAAGGAGGCGGGCAGCCCCCTGGCGGCGAACATGGTCATGACCGGGGCGCTGGCGGGCAGCGGCCTGCTCCCATTCGGCCGGGAGCACTTCACCGGGGTTATCGAAACGCTTTTTAAGGACGCGGTTAGGGATCTGAATATAAAGGCTTTTGAACTGGGATTACATAAAATGAATAAATGATCCGGCGGTTCACAAGACCATGGAAAAAAGGCAGGTAAAAATTACCTGCCTTTTTTATTAATTTTTATTGACTTTTAGTTAACAATACGTTAACATTCGAATAATATAATATTAACATTAAATTAACAATTAGGAGGGGGGATAATTATGATGCTGCAAAGAGCGTATGCAGCCAATATTATTTTAAACCGGCCAAGGCTTCTGGAAAGAAAGGAAACATTAAAAACCAACAGTACACCCTCCTATAATAAAAATTTCGATTATCTGACCGAATGGTACTGCCCGCTGGAGACAGACAACAGGAACGCGCGACCAAAGAAATGGGTTTTTAAAATTATATGAACGTAACCCGAGCGCCGGCTAAAAGCCGGCGCTTATTTTTTTGACTTCATCA
>CBEULQ010000155.1:0-6197 GCA_965543975.1 uncultured Desulfocucumis sp.
CCTGGCCACCCAGAATTACCAGCGTCCGATACCTGTGGAAGCGCCCAGAGGAGAGATTCTGGACCGTAACGGCATTCGCATAGTATCCAACAAACCTGTTTATACTGTATCTCTTGTTTACCTCGGCAAAAAAGACAACAAAAGCGTGATTAACCGTCTGGCGTCCCTGCTGGCGCAGGAAGAGTCGTTCAAAGGCATGACCGTGGAACAAATAAGGGATGAGATAGAAAACAAGCAAGATGATCATCAGCAGCTTTATGAGCCGGTAAAGCTGGCCACAGATGTGTCCCAGCAGACCGTTAACCGCATCGAGGAGCTCCGCCTTGAGCTGCCCGGCGTCAGTATTGACGTGGAGCCGGTCAGGTATTATCCTTACAATGACCTGATGGGTGAAGTTTTGGGCTACGTCAGGGAAATAACCGCGGAAGAACTGGAAAAGTTTAATTCGGATGACAAGTCCCAGAGGTATACCGCAGATACCCACAATTACGGCATGGGTGACATGATCGGCAAGGTGGGCATCGAAAAGACTTACGAAGATTATCTCCGGGGCAAAAAGGGAGCCCGGCTGGTGGAGGTTGATGCCCAGGCAAGACCGGTAAGGGATCTAGGCATAAAGGAGCCTGTTCCGGGGAACAATCTTGTGCTTACCGTGGATTACCGTCTGCAGAGGGCTGCCCAGGATGCCGTTGTTTCAGGTCTGGCCAGGGCAAAGCAGCTTGGGTATGCAAAACCCCCCAAGGGAAAGGTGCCCAGCGGCGCTGCAGTGGTTATGGATGTACGAACGGGTAAGATTTTAGCAATGGCAACCATCCCCTCATATGATTTAAACATTTTTTCCGGCACCCTGACAGGCTCAAAATACAGCGACTTAATTAAAAGCGGGGCTTTGAGAAATCATGCTATTCAGTCAACATACACCCCCGGTTCCACTTTTAAAATGGCAACAGCATCTGCTCTCTTGGAGAAGAATATTGTTAACCTGTCCACAGCCATCAGCGACCCCGGTTATTACAAATATAAAAAGGACTGGAAGCCCGGCGGCCACGGCAGGGTGGATATCATCAGGGCACTGAAATATTCCTGCGACACTTTTTTCTATATGTTCGGGGCAATCGCGGGCCCGGAGGCAATGTCCCATTACGCCAGTGAATATGGATTGGGGCAGCTGACAGGGATTGACCTGCCCGGGGAGGAAAAAGGGTATGTGGCCTCCCGGGAGGTTAAGAAAAAGCACTGGAGCACCCATCCTGACCCCAGAGTAAGGGAATGGGAGTCCCAGTGGCACGAATATGACAGTATGGATATGGCTATAGGGCAGCAGGAGAATAAATTTACCGCCATCCAGTTGGTGAATTACGTATCATCCATAGCCAACGGCGGCATTTTATACCAGCCCTATCTGGTAGATAAAGTGGTATCTCCCGACGGCAGGATGCTGATGGAGAACAAGCCGAGGGAAATTCATAAGGTGGATGTTTCACCCAAAACATTGGGAATATTAAGGGAGGGAATGCACGAAGTCGCCATTAACGGCGGAACAGCGTCCGGCGTGTTTGCCGGAGCCTCTTACAGCGCAGCCGCCAAAACCGGAACGGCGGAGGTGGGGGACGCGGCCAAAAACAACCACGCACTGTTCGTGGCTTATGCTCCCTATGAAAACCCGGAAATCGCCGTATCGGTTATTATAGAGTACGGCGGCAAAGG
Source organism: uncultured Desulfocucumis sp. (assembly GCA_965543975.1). Lineage (GTDB taxonomy): Bacteria > Bacillota > Desulfotomaculia > Desulfotomaculales > Desulfocucumaceae > Desulfocucumis. The sequence goes on from CBEULQ010000155.1 coordinate 1,708, forward strand.
CAGCGGTATAGCAGGACCTGTGGCAAGGCAGATAATGGATGCTTACTTTAACCTTAAAAAACTCCCGAAGCCTGATGCCTACGGGCAATATCAAGCTGACGTCGAACCCGTGGAAAACGGACAAACTGGTATTACCGGCGGCGGTACCGCCAGCCAGTCGGGTCAATCCGATACGGTTCCCGGCCAGGGTTCTGTTCCAAGAAGGCAAACCCAGTCAGGCGGAGGTCAGCAGGGCAATATACCTCCAGGTGAGGGAACCGGGGCAGCGGAGCCTGCCACAACGGATAGCAACGGGCAGGAAGGTGGTAATACCCCACCGGCGGAGACGGGGGCCGGGGGGATTATACCCCCGGACAACCATAACAGCACAGGCGCCGGAACGGACAGCGGCAGCGGCCAGCCGGAAGGCAATAACGAACTACCCGCTGACGAACATACTACCCACTAGGAGGCCGTTCCTAAAACTTTCGCCTAGCTATGTCAGGCTCGCCGTCTTCGCCTTTCGCGCCATGCTTGTTTTTGAACGGGCTTTCGGCTTACTCTCGAATCCGTAATTTTGTAGAAAGAAAAAGCTGGATTAACATTCCAGCTTTTTCTATTTTTTTCTTTTCTTCATTAGCAGGATTTGGTTATTGGCCTGTAGAAAAGTTAAACTTTAGTTGCATGGGAGGGAGATCGTTCTTGGACAGCTGGATTAAATATCCCGAACGCCAGGCAAATGGTGGGGAGGAAACCATTGGCGACGAAAATACCATATTGATAAAGCGGACCCTGCGCTCCGGCCAGAGGTTGCACTATGACGGAAACGTGGTTGTAATGGGAGATGTCAACCCGGGAGCCGAAATAGTGGCCACGGGCAACGTCATTGTTATGGGACAGCTCAGGGGTGTGGTGCATGCCGGTGCGTCCGGCAATGAGAAAGCAATTGTCATGTCCTTTCGTTTAGCGCCTACTCAATTGAGAATTGCCAATCATATCACCAGACCGCCAGACGGCGACTTCCCCGAAACCGACCGTCCGGAAATTGCAAGCATAAAAAACGGCGTGGTTACCATTGAACCGTTTCATGCCAGTGCCGACCGGCAGTATAGGTAGATTTTAGTGTTACAGCAACAAAAGGGAGGACAAAAGTAATGAGCGAGGTAATCGTTGTTACTTCAGGAAAGGGTGGCGTGGGCAAAACCACAACCACCGCGAATTTGGGAACGGGTTTGGCTGCCGCCGGACACAAGGTAGTGCTGGTGGACGCCGATATAGGGCTGCGCAATCTTGACGTGGTTCTGGGGCTGGAAAACAGAATTGTTTATGATATCACCAATGTCACAGACGGGCAGATTCCTTATAAAAAGGCCCTTATAAAGGACAAACGTTATGACGGTCTCTACCTGCTTCCAGCTGCCCAGACCAAGGATAAAACTGCGGTTAGTCCGGAACAGATGAGGGAACTGTGCGATGAACTAAGGCAGGAATTTGATTATGTCATCATAGACTGTCCTGCCGGTATCGAACAGGGGTTTAAAAATGCCATAGCCGGGGCTGAAAGGGCAGTGGTGGTAACAACCCCGGAAGTTTCGGCGGTACGGGACGCCGACAGGATTATAGGACTTCTGGAAGCAAACGAGTTGAGAGACCCTAAACTAATTGTTAATCGTCTCCGTTACAACATGGTAAAAGCTGGAGACATGATGAGTATAGACGACATTATTGATATACTGGCCATCGAACTTCTGGGTGTGGTACCCGAGGATGAAATGGTGGTTATAACCACGAACCGTGGAGAGACCGTGGTGCAGGACGATAAGTCCCGCTCCGGCCAGGCTTACCGAAATATAGTGCGAAGAATAAAGGGCGAGCATGTACCTCTGATGGATCTTCAGGAAGGCGGATTTTTAACCAGACTGCGCAAATTTGTGGGCCTGAAATAAACAAAAGGGGGGGAATAAGATGCTGGAATTTATTACCCGTATATTCGGCAAAGAAAGCTCTCCCAGTAAAAACGTAGCCAAGGAGAGGCTGCGCCTGGTACTGGTGCACGACCGGACGGATATATCGCCTCAGATCATGGAAGCGCTAAAGGCTGATTTAATAAAAGTCATTACGAACTACATGGAGATAGATGAAGCCGCTCTGGAGGTAAACCTGGATAGCAATGAAAATCAGATAGCCCTGGTGGCCAACATACCGGTCAAAGGCATGAAACGGTCCGGAAACATGGCTCCCACCAGAGCCTGATACAGAACATTTAATACAATTCTGCATGCTCCTACGGGAGCTTTTTTGTTGCTTGATCTTCATTATCTTATTCGCTGATGTTTTTTAAGAATCGCTCACTGCTTTCGTCCTGCGTAAGTTTAAGGGATAATTAATATAGCAAAACAAAAAGCCGATTGAGGTTTGGAGAGAACCTTGGTCAGCTTTTTAAAAGCGTTTAGATTATATTCTAATGATAAAATGTGCTAGCGAAGCTTCACCTCAAACTGACAAGTAAAGATTTCTAATACGGGACTATTAGCCATGTGGTAGAATACAAAAGCACGAGAGGGTAGGTAAATTATGGCCAACATAAATGATCTACTCAAAGAACATGTGTTGCTTGACGTAGAGTGTTTCGACCGTATCTACCTTAATGGCTATATTCCTCACATGTAGGTACCAGGATATCTTGTAAATTTCTTAATTAGGGCTTGCTGAATGAATAACAAGCCCTGATAAATCAAGGATTTAGAAGTATATTTGTCGAAATAAGGTGCAAGGAAAATGTGGCAATTGCTGTAAAAACCGTGCACCTGGAGGAAGAAAATGTTCCGTAAACTGGAAAAACAACTGTATCTCGAAGAATTCGTACTCCCCTTTGAAGGCAAACTTCGGGCAGACAATCGCTGGGTAAGATTGGCTATAATCATCCCTTGGGATACAATCGAAGACCGCTACGCAAAACATTTTAAAAGCAACCGTGGGGCAGGTAGCCAAACCAGTACGGATGGCCCTTGGCGCTCTCCTTATCCAGGAAAAGTGTGGATACAGCAATCGCGAGACGGTTGAGCAGATCTCAGAGAACCCGTACCTTCATAGGCTTCCGGGAATACCAGGATCAACCTCCGTTTGACCCTTCTCTCATGGTACATTTTCGTAAGAGGTTTACCGCAGAAAGCTAAAAGCCATCAATGAAGAAATCTGCCGTGCCACCAAGGAAGCTGATGAGAAGAAGGATGACGATGACAGTAAGGCCGGACCACCTTCAGGCGGCAATAAAGCGACAGCAGAAGAATCCACCAACCCGGAAAGAAACGCTTCTTCCTTTTAAATATATCAGGAAAACCAAGGCAAGCTCATCTTGGACGCCACCTGTGCACCAGCAGACATACGCTATCCCACCGATTTCTCCTTGCTTAACGAGGCCAGGGAGAAGTTGGACGACATTATCGACACCGTTCACAAGACTCTTGGCAAACCAGGCAGGAGACCGCGTACTTATCGTCAAGTTGCTCATAAAGCCTATCTCAGCATTGTCCGTAAAAAAAAAACCGGAAAGAAAGCCATACGCAAAGCCATTGGTAAGCTACTACGTTATGTGAGGCGCAACCTTGGTGCCGTAGATCGCCTGCTTGCTGTAGCCGGCGATGGGCACGGCCTGAGTCGGAAGCAACAGGAAATATTGCGCACCATACGCACGGTCTATGAGCAATAACTTCATAATGTATACACACCGCACTCATCAGATTGACGATCGCATTGTTAGCATCAGCCAGTCGCATGTACGTTCCATTGTCCGGGGAAAAGCCACAGCCGATGTCGAGTTCGGTGCTAAAGTATCCATCAGCATTGTAGACGGTTACGCCTGCGTAGAAATGCTGAGCTAGGATGCCTTTAATGAGGGAATAACTCTAATAGAATCGGTAGAATGCTACCGCAAAAGGTTCGAGTACTATCCTGAAGCCGTTTAGGCCGATAAGATCTATCGAAACAGGGATAACCTCCGGTACTGCGAAGAACGTGGCATACGGCTCAGCGGGCCAAGGCTCGGGAGACCACTGATAAACAAAGAGAAACAGAAAGAACAGAAACGTCTGGAACGGCAAGACTCAAGCGAACGTAATGCCATCGAAGGGAAATTCGGCGAAGGCAAGCGCCGCTATGGTTTGGCACGTATTATGGCGCGTCTGAAAGATACCGCTGAAAGCGTGATTTGTCTGCAGTTCCTGGTGATGAATTTGGAGCACAGGCTCCGTGTTCTTTTTTTCTATTTTCTGCGACACCAGTTTAGGTATAATCTGTCTTTTGTAAAACCATCATTATGATGTTTTAGCTGAAATAAGGATTGGTTCAGCAAGCCCTAATTAAACACAGAGTAAATATAATACCGTCTCCCGCACTGCTTGACTTAATTACTAAAAATTTCGTTCAGGCAGGTAAAGATTTTACCGGAGAAAATAAAGTTCCTATTGTGCGGTTTATATTCATATTTTTTAATATGAATACAGTCTTAGTTC
>CBEULQ010000156.1:0-6154 GCA_965543975.1 uncultured Desulfocucumis sp.
TGAGAAACTGCCCTGCGGGGAGGATAAAAAACCGGAATTACCGGACAGCATAATTATTTTCCCCGAAGTGGTTGTGATTTTTGACCACCCCAGGCATTCACTGAGACTGGTTGTGAACGTAATAGCCGGGGATAACAATGAGCAGTCTTACGATCAGGCAGTGAAAAAAATGGATGCCGTGTACAAAAAAATAACTTTAGGGAATGTTACCCCTTTACTGGTGGAGTCAGCCGGCGGAACGCTCAGTTCGGTTAAAACCAATATGTCCGACGAATATTTCATGCAGGGTGTGGAAAAAGCCAAGGAATATATAAGCGCCGGTGATATTTTGCAAGTGGTGCTATCCAGAAGGCTGGAGATACCTTTTACTGGAAACCCGTTTAATGCTTACAGGAGACTCAGGCGTAATAATCCGTCACCTTACATGTACTACCTGGATTTCGGAGACACGGTTATTGCAGGCTCATCACCCGAAATGCTGGTAAGGGTGGAGGGAAACATGGTTGAAACAAGGCCTATTGCCGGCACTCGACCCAGGGGCGCCACCCCGGAAGAGGATGCGCGTCTGGCGGAGGAACTGCTGGCCGACCCCAAGGAAAGGGCGGAGCATGTTATGCTGGTTGACCTTGGCCGCAACGACGTGGGAAGGGTCAGCACCCCGGGTATGGTGGAAGTGCCCCAGTTTATGGAAGTGGAAAGATATTCCCACGTTATGCACCTAGTGTCTCTGGTGAAGGGAACTCTTAAGGAAGGGACCACGGGTATTGACGCTTTGAAGAGCTGTTTTCCCGCCGGAACCGTCTCCGGAGCCCCCAAGGTCAGGGCCATGGAGATTATTGATGAGATTGAGAGTACCAGACGCGGTCTATACGCCGGGGCAGTGGGATACATCGGATACAGCGGCAATATCGATACGGCTATAGCCATAAGAACCGTTCAGTTCAGCAGGGGAACCGCATATCTGCAGGTGGGAGCCGGAATAGTGGCGGACTCGGACCCCCGGCGTGAACTTGAAGAAACGGCTAACAAGGCCGGGGCGCTAATAAAGACCCTGGCGGAGGAGGAATGCCAAGTTGCTGTTAATTATTGATAATTATGATTCCTTTACTTACAATCTGGCCCAGTATTTCGCCAAACTTAATGCTGATGTGGTGGTCAGGCGAAATGATGCCATAACCCTGGATGAGGTTATGGAAATGCCCTTGGACAGGCTGGTGATTTCTCCGGGCCCGTGTGATCCGCCAAAGGCAGGGATATCGCTGGACGTTCTGGCCAAAGTGAGCGGAAAGCTGCCTATACTGGGGGTTTGCCTGGGACACCAGGCCATAGGTCATGCCTTTGGCGGCAGGGTGATAAGGGCGCCCAGGCTTATGCACGGCAAGACGTCACTGATTTATCATGATGGAAAAACAATATTCAGGGATATACCCTCTCCTTTTACCGCCATTCGCTATCACTCCCTGATTGTGGAAAGGGAAACCCTGCCGGAGTGCCTGGAGATAACCGCCTGGACCGAAGAGGGGGAAATAATGGGGGTTCGACACAGGGAGTACCCGGTGGAGGGCGTTCAGTTTCACCCGGAGTCCATATTAACCGAACACGGATACAAACTGCTGGACAACTTTTTAAAAATGAAATTTAGTTAGTTGAGAGGAGGAGAGCTGAGTGATTAAAGAGTCCATTCAAAAGGTGATGACCGGCGCCAATCTAGAGGAAAGTGAAGCAGCCGGGGTGATGGAGCAAATCATGGAGGGCGTTGCCACACCGGCGCAAATAGGAGCATTGCTGGTGGCACTCAGGCTGAAGGGCGAAACGGTGGAGGAAATAACCGGTTTTGCCAGGGTTATGAGGGAGAAGGCCACCCGGGTCAGCACCACCCGTAATAGGATCCTTGATACTTGCGGTACCGGCGGTGACGGAACCAATACCTTCAATATATCCACTGCGGCCGCACTGGTGCTGTCCGGGGCCGGGGTGCCGGTGGCCAAACACGGAAACCGTTCCGTATCCAGCAAATGCGGCTCGGCGGATGTGCTGGAATCTTTGGGTGTAAACCTGGACCTGGACGCTATGGCCATGGGGCAGTGTCTTGACGAGACGGGGATTTGTTTTCTTTTCGCCCCTTCGCTGCACGGCGCCATGAAACACGCAGCCGGGCCGAGAAGGGATATAGGGGTTAGGACAGTGTTCAATGTTCTGGGGCCGTTAACCAACCCGGCCGGGGCCCGCAGGCAGGTTATGGGGGTTTTCAGCCCGGACCTGGTGCCGAGTCTGGCAGGGGTTCTGGCCAGGCTGGGCTGCGAAAGGGGATTCGTGGTACACGGGGACGGCGGGCTGGATGAAGTATCCCTCTCCGGACCAACCCGGGTGGCAGAGGTTTCAGGCGGTTCGGTGAAGGAGTACAAACTGGACCCTGCTGATTACGGTATTCCCAGGGCCGGCGCCTCTGAACTGGCCGGCGGCAGTCCCGGGGAAAACGCGGCCATTATTATTGATATATTAAACGGCAAATCCGGTCCCTGCCGGGACGCCGTATTGGTTAACGCGGCTCTGGGCATTATGGCGGCGGGAAGGGCAGGGGATTATGCGGAAGGATTGCGTGCGGCGGCTGAAAGCATAGAGAGCGGCGCGGCCATGGGCAAACTGAACCAGTTGGTTGAATTTACCAATGAGCGTAAGCGAAAGGTGGCCGTCATGTGATACTGGACGACATAGTGGCACATAAAAAAAATGAGATAAACAGGCCGAAATACAGGCAGAGGATAGAAAGCTATTATAAAGGGCTGCAGCGGCTGCCGGAAACAAAATCTTTGGCCGGCTCCCTGCACAGGCCGGGAAAGGTTTCCCTGCTGGCGGAAATAAAGAGGGCATCACCATCCAAAGGAAAAATCAGGGATGATATTGAACCTGAGCGGGTGTCCGAAATATATGAAGAAAACGGTGCGGCAGCGGTATCGGTGCTGACCGATGAACGGTTTTTCAACGGTGCTCCGGGTTTTATCCCCCGGGTTAAAATGACAACTAAACTACCTTTGCTGCGCAAGGATTTTATTATCGACCAATTGCAAATTTATGAGGCCTCCATGCTGGGAGCAGACGCGGTGCTGCTGATAGTTTCAATTCTAGACGATGGAAAGCTTACAGGACTCTTAAAACTGGCGGGAGAACTCAAAATGGAATGTCTGGTGGAGGTGCACTCCCGGGAAGAATTGAAGAGGGCCCAACAGGTTGGGGCGTCTCTCATCGGCATAAACAACAGGGATTTAAAGACTTTTAAAACAGATATCAAAACCACGCTGGAGATAATGGAGCAGACCGGGGAAGGCATTGTAACGGTCAGTGAAAGCGGTATAAATTCAGCCGGTGATGTAGAGATGTTAAGACGTGCCGGGGTAAACGCGGTGCTGGTGGGCGAGGCTCTGATGAGGGAGCAGGATATAGCGGCCAAAGTCAGGGAACTGGCCGGAGCAGGCGGAAATTAAATGGTTTTTTAACGGGGTGTGTGTGGTGACATTATACACCAGGGTAAAAATATGCGGTATAAAGGAAAAGACTGCAGCACTGGCTGCGGTTAAAGCTGGTGCGGACGCGCTGGGATTTGTTTTTGCCCCGAGTAAAAGAAGGGTAACACCGGAGCAGGCCAGGGAGATATGTTCGGTCCTGCCGCCCTTTGTAACAAAAGTAGGCTTGTTTGTAAACGCTCCCGCTGCGGATATTAAGGAAATCGCTGATTTCGCCGGGCTTGACGCCATACAGCTGCACGGGGACGAACCCCCGGAAATGTGTCTTATGTTTCGCCAGAAAGTAATCAAGGCTTTCAGGGTGGGTGCAAAAATAAACCATGAAGAAATTAACCGGTACCCGGCGGACGCATATTTGTTCGATACACTGGTTGAAGGACAGCGGGGCGGCACCGGCAAAACATTCAACTGGGGTCTGGTAAAAGACGGGTTTTCAAGGCCGGTGATTCTGGCCGGGGGATTGAACCCGGAAAATGTCAGGGACGCCATAGCAGCCGCCGGGCCGTTCGGGGTGGATGTAAGCAGCGGAGTGGAAACAAACGGCGTTAAAGATACGGTTAAAATAAAGGAATTTATCAGGAGGGTAAAAAGTGAAGGATAATCTCCCCGACGACAGGGGTTACTATGGAAAATTCGGCGGAAAATTCGTGCCGGAAACATTGATGCCGGCCCTGGAGGAACTGGATAAGGCCTACAGGGATGCCAAGGCTGATCCCGAATTTAAAACACAGCTAAAACATTACATGGAAAACTATACCGGCAGGCCATCCCTGCTTTACTTTGCCCCGGGACTTACAAAACATCTGAACGGCGCAAAGATCTACCTTAAAAGGGAGGACCTCAATCATACCGGGGCCCATAAAATAAATAACACCCTGGGGCAGATACTGCTGGCCAAAAGGATGGGAAAAAAGAGAATAATTGCGGAAACCGGCGCAGGCCAGCACGGAGTGGCCACGGCCACCGCCGCGGCGCTGTTTGGCCTGGAGTGCGCAGTATTTATGGGTGAGGAGGACATGGCCCGCCAGTCCCTGAACGTATTTCGCATGAAAATGCTTGGCGCGGAGGTGGTTCCGGTATCATCCGGAAGCAGAACTCTAAAGGACGCCATGAACGAGGCCATGAGGGACTGGGTTACCAATGTGGAAACCACTTACTATCTGGTGGGGTCTGTGGCGGGACCGCACCCGTACCCCGAGATGGTGAGGGATTTCCAGAAGGTTATCGGCGAGGAAACAAAGGAGCAAATAATTGCTTCTGAGGGAAGGCTGCCGGATTATATAATAGCCTGCGTGGGCGGTGGCAGCAACGCCATGGGAATATTTTACCCGTTCCTGGAAGACAGCGGCGTGAATCTGGTGGGGGTTGAGGCTGCCGGTCACGGAGTAGACACCGATAAGCACGCGGCCACACTGAACAAGGGCAGGCCGGGTGTGCTGCACGGAGCTATGAGTTACGTGCTGCAGGACCAGGACGGACAGATTGCTCTGGCCCATTCGGTTTCCGCCGGGCTGGATTATCCGGGTGTGGGTCCGGAACACAGTTATTTAAAGGACAGCGGCCGGGTTAAATACACCGCCGTAACAGACCGGGAAGCGCTGGACGCCTTTCAGTTGCTCTGCCAAACAGAGGGGATAATTCCCGCATTGGAGAGTTCGCACGCCGTGGCTCACGCCGCAAAAATAGCTCCCGGCCTCGGCAGGGATGAAATAATAGTAATTAACCTGTCCGGACGCGGGGATAAGGATGTCAGGACTGTGGCCGGGGAACTGGGGGTGAACATATAATGGCAGAGAACAGAATAACCGTAAAATTTAACGAACTCAGGCAAAAGAAGGAAAAAGGGCTTATCACATACGTTACCGCCGGCTATCCCGATCTTGACGCCACGGTTGAAATTGCGGAGGCCATGACTAAAGCCGGGGCTGATCTGATAGAACTGGGCATACCTTTTTCCGACCCTGTTGCCGACGGGCCGGTCATTCAGGAGGCCGCCCAGGGGGCGCTGGAGTCCGGTGTCGGACTTTCGTCGATAATACGGACAGCTGAAACAATCAGAAGTAAAACAGATATTCCTTTGATATTCATGACTTATTACAATCCCGTGCTGCAGTACGGATTGGACAGATTTGTCAAACATTCCGCAGCCTCAGGCATTGACGGGCTTATAGTGCCCGATCTTCCTCATGAGGAAGCGGGGCCCCTGCTGGAATGCTGCAGGAAAGAGGGGGTGGCCCTGATTCCCCTGGTAGCCCCCACCACCACACCGAAAAGGATGGAGATGATCTGCAGGGACGCCGAAGGCTTCGTATATTGTGTTTCGGTAACCGGAGTAACGGGCGCCAGAAAGGAAATAGATACCGATTTGGCTAATTTTACCGGCGGGGTAAGGAAACACACCGATTTGCCTTTGGCGATAGGTTTCGGCATATCCAGTCCGGAACTGGCGGCAAGGTTTAAGGATTATTGCGACGGGCTGGTAGTGGGCAGCGCAATAGTGAACCTGGTTATAAAAAATAAAGAACGGGATAAAATGCTTTCAGCGGTCTCCGGGCTGGTGGGAGATATAAAGAAAGCCCTGTAAAATGCTCATACTGAGTAAATTTCCGGGTCAGGAGTCAGGAGTCAGGAGA
>CBEULQ010000157.1:0-6141 GCA_965543975.1 uncultured Desulfocucumis sp.
TTAGAATTCTACGATAGGGCTTTTTAATTGTGTCCAATAAACAGGGTTCAGTTCAGGTTAAGTCGGGGGTTGTTATTTACCGGTTATTATTTTTCTTTTATTTACCTTACGCCAGAGATCCAATCCTCCCCCTCCATCCGCGTTAAATAGAATGTCGTAATTCCAACCGGGGATTACCATTTCATAAAGGTATTGTAATTGCTTTTAAACCTCTCCAACAATGCTCCTCCTAGCTGACGCGGTGCCTCCAGATCATTCCATTCCCTAAAGGTGGTAAAATTCTCGTTCACCGCGTCAATCAACTTATCCATATCTCCGCTGTTATCTTTCTTTTTTCCCGCATGTAAACGACAATATGCCATATCTACAGAACGTGCCATTTTTTACACTCCCTCCGGTGATTTTTAGTCATCACCGATATTGTTTTATTTGTTCTAATATTATTGCCGCCAGCGGGATAAATAAAGCATTTGCCTTTGAAATGCTAAAATTTTAGTCACTACCATCCACCTTTAACGTCGATTATTTCACAAACATTAATTTTAACCAATGGGGTTGTCGAACAATTCACAACATATTGCATGCATAAAATCTTATCGCTTAACGGCTGTCAAATATAATTTTATCCCTGCCCTGATAGAGGGACTCCCCCAGGACGACGGCAAATTTCTTCCTGCCGGCCCATTCCTGTCTTACCTCCCTGCTCACTTCCAGTTGCAGCCCTTTCATTACCAAACCGTCGGTATACTGCCTGGTTATGAATCCTCCCCGGTACGGGCCGCCGCTGTCATGTCTTGCTGTACAACCCCGGGAACCCAGCAGGTTTAATAAAAGCTCCACCGGGTCACGGTCCATACTCCTGTAATTAGCCGTTCCCAGCACCACATGGGGGGCTCCGGGACCAGTCCCCCTGCGCCCGTGGATATCCAGCAGCAAACAGCGGCGATGCGTTTCGACACAGTGATCCACACATTCCCTTAAATCACCGTGGTACTCTCTGTAATATTTGGCCGCGGCAGGATCTTCGTAGGCTTCCGACGGGCTGCGATTAAAGTCTATTTTGCTTCGCCTGATCATGGCTTCAACCAAATAGGGCTCACCCCACAACCCCTTTAAGGCGGCGCTTATCTCCCTGGCCAGGTTCAGGGTAAACTCGTCTGCTTTCCTATTGCCCTCCCGGCGGTAGGGAAGAAAAGCCGGTTCCTCCATACCCCCGTGAGGAACAGAGATCACCACCGGTATCTGCCCTTTTTGACTAAGAATGTACCCCATGATCTCTTCCCCGCTTTAAAATCTTCTAGAATCAAACTATATGCTTATTCTATCCTAAAAGCTATCAATCGCATTAATAAACCCCACCGTTGGGGTGGGGTCGAAAGATGTTATTTAACTACAATGTTGACCAGTTTCCCCGGCACGGGGATAACCTTCATCACCTGTTTTCCCTCTATCATTTTTTGCACCTTGGGCTGAGACAGCACCAGTTCCTTCATTTTGTCCGGGGTAATGTCCGCAGGCACCAACACCCTTTCCCGAACCTTGCCGTTAAGCTGCACCACAATGGTTATCTCATCTTCAACTATGGCTTCGGGATCGTATTCCGGCCATGGCTGGCTATGAATACTCTCCTTATGGCCGATACCATACCACAGTTCCTCTGTTATATGGGGCGCAAAAGGAGCCAGCAGTATCAACAGGTGTTCCACCGCCTCCCTCATTACGGCGGGGTCCCGGTCACTCTCCGGCACTTCCTTGTACTGGTAAAGACCGTTAACCAGCTCCATAATGGCACTGACCGCAGTGTTGAAGTTAAAGCGATTACCGGTATCCTCCGTAACCTTTTTGATGGTGGCGTGGGTAAGTCTCCTCATCTCCCTGTTTACCCCTACCAATTTGCCATCAAGTCCTGACGGAGATTTTAAAAGACCGTCAGACATGGGGGCCACCAGTCTCCACACCCTGTGCAGAAAGCGGTAGCAGCCCTCAACCCCCTGGTCGCTCCACTCCAGGTCCCTTTCCGGAGGCGCGGCAAACAATATAAACAACCTGGCTGTGTCCGCTCCATAGGTGGCCACTATCTCCTCGGGGCTCACCACGTTGCCCTTGGATTTAGACATTTTGGCTCCGTCTTTTAAAACCATACCCTGGGTCAGCAGGTTGGTAAAGGGCTCAATATTTTTAACCAGCCCTGCATCATACAGGAACTTTGTAAAGAACCTGGAATAAAGCAAGTGTAATATGGCGTGTTCCACACCGCCGATATACTGGTCCACCGGCAGCCAGTTATTCACTATTTCCTGGTCCCATACGGCATTTTCATTCCGGGGGTTGGTATAGCGGTAATAATAGAATGAAGAACACATAAATGTATCCATGGTATCCGTTTCCCGGCGGGCAGGTTTACCACACCCCGGGCAGGTTGTGTTAACAAAGTCCGGGCTGTCCGCCAGAGGCGAACGACCGGTGGGCTTGAACTCCACGTTTCTGGGCAGCAACACCGGTAAGTCCTTTTCCGGAACCGGCACGACTCCGCACTGGTCGCAGTATATCATTGGTATGGGCGCGCCCCAGTAGCGCTGCCTGGAAATAAGCCAGTCCCGCAGGCGGAAGTTTATAACACCCCGGCCCAGTTTTTTCTCCTCCAGATAATTGATTACCGCCTTAATTCCCTCTTCCTTAGGAGTACCATTGAAGGGACCGGAATTGACCATTTTCCCCTCCCCGGAATAGGCTTCGGACATAGTGTCGGGGTCCAGGTCCGGGCCGTCCGGCTGGATGACTATACGTATTGGCAAATTATACTTCCTGGCAAATTCGAAGTCCCTCTGATCATGGGCGGGCACACCCATGACAGCTCCGGTGCCGTATTCCAACAGAACGTAATTGGCCACCAGAATAGGCACCTTTTCCCCGTTCACGGGATTGATACAATATCCTCCGGTAAAAAGTCCTATCTTTTCCGCATCCGTGGCGGTGCGGGCAATTTCGCTCAAATTTCTAACATTATTGACGAATTCCCTGATTTCAGCAGCCTGAGGCTTATCCTTGATTATCTTTTCCACCAGGGGATGTTCCGGCGCCAGTACCATGTAGGTTACCCCGTAAACGGTGTCCGGCCGAGTGGTAAACACGGTAAAGCTTTCGTCCAGCCCCTCGATGGGGAAATGGATCTCCGCCCCCTCGCTGCGGCCTATCCAGTTCTCCTGCATTATCTTGACCTTTTCCGGCCAGCCTTCCAAAAGTTTAATATCATCTAGTAGTCTGTCCGCATAATTGGTGATCCTGAAAAACCACTGTTCCAGTTCCCGTTTCTCTACAACGGTTTTACAGCGCTCGCAGGAGCCTTCCTTGACCTGTTCGTTGGCCAGAACCGTAGCGCAGGAGGGACACCAGTTCACCGCCGCCTTTTTTTTGTAGGCCAGGCCGTTTTTATAAAGCTGCAGGAACAGCCACTGGGTCCATTTATAGTAACCTGGGTGGCAAGTGGCGATTTCCCGGTTCCAGTCGTAGCTGATACCGAGCTGTTTAAGCTGCTCGCGCATGGTATCGATGTTGTCTATGGTCCAGTCCGCTGGGTGCACGTTGCCGTGCTTGATGGCGGCGTTTTCCGCCGGCAGGCCGAAGGCGTCCCAGCCCATAGGGTGCAGTACGTTGTAACCTTGCATGGTTTTAAAACGTGCCACCACGTCGCCTATGGAATAGTTTCTCACGTGGCCCATATGCAGCTTGCCCGAAGGATAGGGGAACATCTCCAGGCAGTAGTATTTAGGACGGTCGCTGAAATCCGGAACTGCGTATAGATTCTCCGCCTCCCAGAATTTCTGCCATTTCCCTTCAATTTCTTTGAAGTCGTAACGCTCTTTCAATACGTTTATCCTCCTAAAGGTAGAAAACACAAAAACCGCGTCTTCCAACCCGTTATTGCTTTATAAATGCAACCACAACTCCATTTTGGGATTTTATCACAAAATATTGTCGTAAACAAGGTTTAATATAAGTGAGCCTTGGGTTCGGAAGGGGTTATTCCCCTACCGAACATACGTTGGGGACATTCCTCACCCCAAAGTAAGATACGTTGGGGACATTCCTCTGACCCTAAAGTCATACTCCAAAGAGAGGTGTGTCCCCTGACCTTTTAATAGAGGTGTGTCCCCTTTCCTTAAAGGCGAACTTAAAAGTGAAGCTCGAAATCTCTGATTTCGTTAGCTGAACTTTCCCTTTAGGGTTTCGAGCAATACAGCCTGTTGGTCCCCGACTTTCGAGGACGGGGTCTTACAGGCTGTTAGCGAGATAAAAATAGGGGTGGAGAACTGAATTGTTCAGCCACCCCGGGGGCAACAGGCAGTTTTATGCGGTCTCTACGCTGGCCGCCTTTTGCAGGCCCAGGTCGTCGATGGCCTGCTCGCGAAGTTTGTATTTCTGCACCTTCCCGCTGGCTGTGGTGGGATAACTATTGACAAAGGCTATATACCTGGGTATTTTATAGCGCGCTATTTTATTGGTGCAGAATTCTTTTATTTCCTCCACCGTGACCTCCTCACCCTGGTTCAGGCAGATAAAAGCCATAACCTCCTCGCCGTATTTCTCGCTTGGCACCCCCACCACCTGGACATCTTTGACCTTGGGGTGGGTATATAAAAATTCTTCTATTTCCCTGGGGTAAATATTTTCACCGCCACGGATTATCATATCCTTAATACGGCCTGTAATCCTGAAATATCCTTCCTTATCCATAACGCCCAGATCTCCGGTATGCAGCCAGCCCTCCCTGTCGATGGCGGCGTTGGTGGATTCGGGCATTTTGTAATACCCCTTCATGACATTATATCCCCGGGCACAGATTTCGCCCTGTACGCCCAGGGGAACTTCCTCTCCCGTGGCCGGGTCCACCACCTTCACCTCGACTCCGGGCAGGGCTTTGCCCACGGTGGACACCCTGCGCTCGATGGAGTCGGACGTGCGGGTCATGGTTATCCCGGGGGCTGCCTCCGTTTGGCCGTAGGTAATTACAATTTCCTTCATGCCCATGCGATCGAACACCTGCTTCATAACCTCAATGGGGCACGGTGAGCCGGCCATAATGCCTGTCCTCAGGGTAGAAACGTTGTATTGCTGTTTGTTTAGCACTTCCAGTTCGGTAATGAACATTGTAGGCACACCGTGCACCGCTGTGCAGCGCTCGGCTTCTATGGTTTCCAGAACCCGGGTTGGATTGAAGGCTTCCAGTGGTACCATGGCGGCGCCGGAAACGGCGCAGGTCAAAGTGCCGAGCACACAGCCGAAGCAATGGAAAAGGGGAACCGGTATGCACAGCCGGTCGCTGGCTCCGAAATTCATGCACTCAGCTATGCTGGTGGCGTTACCCACCAGATTAGTGTGGGTGAGCATTACACCTTTGGGGAATCCGGTGGTCCCCGAAGTATACTGCATATTCACCACATCGTCAGGCTCTATGGAAGCCTCCCGGGCTGCCAGTTCCTGATCCGATATATCCCTGCCTGCTTCCATAATATCCCCCCAGGTATACATACCCGGATGGCGTTCATCTCCGAGGAATATTACATTTTTAAGCAGGGGAAGTCTCTGTGAATTCAATCTGCCCGGCTGACAATTTTTTAATTCGGGACAGAGTTGATTTATCATGTCGATGTAGTTAGCATCCTTTGTGCCCTGGATCAGTAATAATGTGGTGGTATCCGACTGCTTGAGAAGATACTCCAGTTCGAACAGTTTGTAATTGGTGTTGACCGTTACCAGAACAGCACCCATCCTGGCGCTGCCGAACTGTGTTATCACCCACTGGGGCACATTGGTGGCCCATATGGCTATATGCTCCCCCCTGTTGATTCCCAGGGCCATCAAGCCCTTTGCCAGCCTGGCGCATTCCTCCCGAAACTCACGGTAAGTGTAGCGCAAGCCGAACTCACTACATACCAGGGCATCATTGTCGGGATAGCTCTCTACGGTTTTGTCCAGCATCCGGCCTATGGTTATCTTACTGAAAGGTTTCATAATAGTATCCTCCCCGCCGTCTCTTTTTGCTGCTAAATAGTTAACATGCTAAAGGTACACCGATACAGTTGATCCTCTTTCGAAGAACTCCGTCCCCGTTGACGGCATAACAATAAAAAACAAAAAACT
>CBEULQ010000158.1:0-6084 GCA_965543975.1 uncultured Desulfocucumis sp.
AACGGAAAAATTATTAGTGTAGAAATTAAATGCTGTGGACAACACATCGGTGAGATTAGATTTAAAGACGGAGAGGAAAAAGTCTGTCCCATTTGCGGTATACGGCATGAATTGCGTATGGACTACAATCACTTCCACCTCACCAGACATAACGCGGACGAAAGCCAAATACAGGAAAAAGTGGTTTAATTCCTGAAATACAGGCAGCCTACAGACCCGCAAAAAAAGGAGCAGCATAAAGATAGAATACCCGGATAAAACCCGGCCCTAAAAAGGCCGGGTTTTCGAATGTTCAAAAGGCCGATTTCCCACTTCACTAATGCCAGTCGAAAGTTTAGGAGCGACCCGGTTCCTTATCTTCAAATCACCTTACTCAATACCCTTAGCCAGTTATCGCCCAGGATCATCGCGACCTCCCCTTCATTAAAGCCCCTTTTACCCAAGCCCTCAGCCAGTGACGGAATTTTGGTAACATCTTCTAAGCCAGGAGTCACCTGTTCTATACCGTCAAAATCTGATCCCAGTCCCACACAGCCCACACCGCCAACCGAGGCCATGTGTACTGCGTGGTCCAGCAGGCGATCCAGGCTGGGTCTATCCGGACAAATGAATTTGGGATAAAAATTTAGGCCTATAACCCCTCCCGCCGCCGCCATTTCCCTGATCTGGTCGTCCGTTAGGTTCCGGGGATGGCCGCAAAGGGAGCGGCAATTGGAATGGGAGGCAATTACCGGTTTTTCGGTATTCTTAAGGACATCCCAAAATCCCTGGTCTGCCAGGTGGGAAACGTCCACCAGCATGCCCAGGCGGTTCATTTCCTTCACCACTTCCAGGCCTCTCCTGGTTAAACCGCCTCCCGACATCCTCTCGCCCACACCGTCAGCCAGTTCGTTCCTGCCGTTCCAGGTAAGGGTGATGGCGCGGACCCCCAGCCGGTAAAACATCCGAAGTACGGAGAGTTCCCCGGAGAGGGCATCGCCCCCCTCGATTGAAAGCAGGGCGGCCACTTTGCCGCTGTCTACTATTCTATCTATATCGGCATATGTCCTAACTTCTTTAATTGCTCTAGAGTTGGCTTCCAGTTCCCTGTAAAAAAAGTCTATAATGTTAAGTGCCCTGATAGTGGCCCAGTGGCGGTACTCCGGGCCGACGCAGGCGGCGAAAAATTGTACGTTGACCCCGGCCCTTTTCATCCTGGGCAGGTCCAGGTGGCCCTCCCCGCTTTCTTCGCCCAGCCTGCGGTTTTGGTATTCCATCGCGGTAAGGGTGTCGCAGTGGGCATCTACTATGTAATGTTTCATAATTAATACCTCACCCCGAACAGTCTAAGAGTCCGTTCCTAAAACTTTCGCCTGGTTTTGTCAGACTCGCCGTCTAGTATTAGTTGGGGACATTCCTCTGACCCCGAAGCTATGCTCCAAAGAGAGGTGTGTCCCCTGACCTCTGCCCCACCAGTACGCTCCGCGCTAGCCGACTTCGCCTTTCGCGCCATGCTTGTTTTTGAACGGCCTCTTACTTCTCACCTCTAATTCTGAACGACCCGTCTAAAAAACAAAAAGCCCGATAAATGGTCATCGGGCATTGCCTTTTATGATTACCTGGGTTCTACGATAAGCTTTATGGCTGTCCTTTCTTCTCCGTCAATTATTATGTCTGTAAAAGCTGGAATGCAAATCAGGTCCACTCCGCTGGGTGCCACAAATCCCCTGGCTATAGCCACGGCTTTAATTGCCTGGTTAAGAGCCCCCGCCCCTATGGCCTGAAGTTCTGCACATCCCCTTTCTCTGAGAACACCAGCTAGGGCACCGGCTACGGAATTTGGATTGGATTTTGCTGAAACTTTTAAAACGTCCACTTGGTAGTACCTCCTTAACTGTAATGGCTGTGTTGTGATATGTTCTCTGTAAAATTTATATTCGCTAAGTAAATAATAATTCCTGTTCGGGCTATAAAATTTTAACTCTGTATTCACACTATTTAGTTTATTCAAAATTTTGGATGCGCGTGATGTCCAATGCCCTGCCGGTATCTTCATCCACATCTATAACAACTGCGTTTAGCTGGTAATCGGTATTGGCAACCTCAAACCGCCTGGGCAGCTGAGTGGTAAATTTTTCAATCACCAGTTCCTTTTTAACGCCTATTACGGAATCCCTCGGGCCGGTCATGCCAACATCGGTTATATAAGCCGTCCCGCCGGGAAGAATTCTTTCATCCGCTGTCTGCACATGGGTGTGCGTGCCGCAAACCGCTGACACCCTGCCGTCCAGGTACCAGCCCATGGCCACCTTTTCCGAAGTGGCTTCAGCGTGAAAATCCAGCAGTTTGACCCGCACGCCACTGTCAAGGCCTTCCAGCAATTCATCCACCTTTCTGAAGGGGCAATCCAACTCAGGCATAAATACCCGGCCGGAAATATTCATCACCGCAACACCAGTACCGTTTTTGGCCATAAAAACATTAACCCCCAAACCCGGCGCTCCGGGGGGGTAGTTGGCTGGCCTGACAATCCTTTTTTCCTGGGCAATATAGTTAAATATCTCCTTGTGGTTCCATACATGGTTTCCCATTGTAATTACGTCTATACCCAGGGCAAAAAGTTCTCTCCCCACTTCCCGGGTTATGCCGTTCCCTCCTGCTGAATTCTCTCCGTTGGCAATGGTTATATCCACTTTAAATTCTTTTACCAGGCCGACTAAATTTTCCTTAACCGCACGCCTTCCTGGTTTACCTACTATATCCCCGATTACCAGTAATCGCAAAAGGGTACGCCTCCCTTTAAGATAGAACGGGCGTTGTAAAGTTAAAAACTACTTATTAAACACCAGTACCCTTCCCTCTTCCCTAAAAGCAAAAAGATCCTTGTCCCCTGCGGTGCCCTTAACGCTTTCCAGCATATGCTCAATAATCTCTTCCTGTATAATCAAGTCCTCTTCAAACAGTGCGTCGTTTCCCTCCATCACCAGGTCGTTCTCCATTAACTGGTGGATGAGTTCGACAATCAGGGCTATTTCCTCTTGAACCAGCGTATCCACGTCACGCTGTACTTCCACCATGGTGAGGTTGTGGCATATTTGGCAGTTGATCTTCGTTACCCTGACTTCCTTGCCTTCCAGGATGTTGAACACTTCTATGCTGTTAATGAGATTATCCTTAATGCTATCCAGTTTTTCGTTTTCCACCACGCCGGCTGCAATAAAAGTAAATTTCAATACATGTTCACCGGGGTCGTATTTAATGGTGGAAACCTCCGGATACCGTACCAGTATTGAAATCAACAATCCCACGCTGTCTGTTACATCTTCCCTGCCTTTATACTGGACGCCCAATATTGTCACCTTCCTCAACCTGCTTGAATATAAAAGAATTCTGTCTCGGGTAAGGGATTCCTGCCTAAAAAAAAGGGGGTTCCCTTAAAATATTTTTCCAGGAGTATAAAAAACGACCCCGAAAGGTCGTTTGAGGCCGTTGAAAAACTGCGCCTGGCACTTGGGAAGTGTGAAGTGAGAGGTTAGAAGTGAGCGTCTTTTAGAGGATTCGCAAACTGATTCCATATTCCCAGATCTAACTTCTCACATCCTACTTCTCAATTTTGAACGGCCTACTGTGGTTTTTTATTTTGCGTAATCTACTACCCGGGTTTCCCGAATGATGGTGACTTTAATTTGTCCCGGATAGTCCAGTTCACTTTCAATTTTTTTAGCAATTTCCCGAACCAGCCTGACGGCCCCCAGGTCGTCAACCTTGTCGGGCTTAACCATTATCCTTATTTCCCGTCCTGCCTGGATAGCATAGGATTTTTCCACCCCATCAAAGGTGCTGGCAATTTCCTCCAGCTTCTGCAGGCGTTTAATGTAGTTCTCCAAGGTTTCCCGGCGTGCTCCCGGACGGGCCGCAGATATGGCATCCGCAGCCTGAACCAGCACAGCGACAATGGTTTTGGGATCCTCATCACCATGGTGAGCCGCGATGGCATGTAAAACATCGTGATTTTCCCTGTACTTTTTAGCCAGGTCAACGCCGATGGTGACGTGTGGACCTTCCACCTCGTGATCCACCGCCTTGCCTATATCGTGTAGCAAACCCGCCCGTTTGGCCAGATGGACGTCGGCTCCAAGTTCCGCAGCCATAAGTCCGGCCAAGTGAGATACCTCAATAGAGTGTTTAAGCACGTTTTGGCCATAGCTCGTCCTGTATTTCAGCCTGCCAAGAAGCGTTATAAGTTCGGGGTGCAGGCCGTGCATACCGGTTTCGAAAGTGGCCTGCTCGCCTGCCTCCCTTATCTGCACCTCCAGCTCTTTCTGGGCTTTCTCCACCATTTCTTCAATCCGAGCCGGGTGAATGCGCCCGTCCACGATAAGTTTTTCCAGTGCCATCCGGGCCACTTCCCGGCGGATGGGGTCAAATCCGGAAAGTATTACCGCTTCCGGAGTATCGTCAATAATAAGGTCTATTCCAGTCAGAGTCTCAAAGGCTCTTATGTTCCTACCCTCACGTCCGATAATCCGACCTTTCATTTCGTCGCTGGGGAGAGGAATAACCGCCACCGTGGTCTCGGCTACGTGGTCCGCCGCACACCGTTGAATAGCCAGGGAGATTACATCTCTGGCCCGCTTTTCGCCTTCCTCCTTGGCCTTATCCTCAATATCCTTGATAAGCTTGGCGGCCTCGTGCTGAATTTCTTTCTCCACATCCGCCAGTAATATTTGCCTGGCCTCATCGGATGTAAGTCCGGAAATTCTCTCCAGTTCGGCCATTTGCTTGCCGTAAATTTCGTTAAGGTTGGCCTTGATTTGCTCAATCTCCGTATCCTTTTTGTTTAAGGATTCTTCCTTCTTCTCAATGGCATCCGTTTTGCGGTCCAGCACCTCTTCTTTCTGCACCAGCCGCCGTTCCAGCCGCTGCAGTTCGTTGCGGCGCTCCTTGTTTTCCCTTTCCACCTCGTTGCGCAGTTTTAATACTTCTTCCTTGGCTTCCAGTAATGCTTCCCGCTTTTTAGCCTCGGCCGTTTTTTGGGCTTCGTCAATGATCTTGCCGGCCTGGGCTTCGGCGGAAGCAATTTTTGCCTCAGCAATGGATTTTCTTACAAGATATCCCGCAATAAAGGAAATCAGCACTGCTGCGATAATAATTGCTATAATATTGCCCTGCATAAAAAAGTTCACCTCCTGCCTTCCTTACTGAATGATTTTTTAGTCTAAATTGCAATAAAAAATACCGAGTTTTTACTCGGCAGAAAATGAATGGGTACAACATTTTTTTGTCCGGCAGTGGGCGGGAGAAATTCAAAACCCAAAAAAGAGTTTACCTCCAGCAAGCAAGACATAGCCTTCTCCGCATATTTCGAAGAAAAGCGCGGGATATTAAATTTTGTATATATAAAACCCGCAAGAGTTGTAGTCCAATTCTATTTTCTCCCAAAAATAATTGTACATTTTTTTCGGGTTACTGTCAAGAACATTAAGGTATTGCGGGCTCTCCCAAGTACCGGCACACCCGGGAAATGATGTCACCGTCAAACCCCCTGCGCCATAAATACGATGATATCTTGGCGGCATTGCAACCGTCTCCCAGCGCCGCCTTCTTCTTGCTGGCCAGGACAAGGGCCATGCGGTATTCTTCTTCGGGATCCAGGGATGTTAACAGCGATTCTACAATATCCCGGTCAATTCCCTTATTTCTTAATTCCCGGGCTATCAACGCCCTGCCGGCCGGTCTCCCGCTCAGGCGGCGCCTCATGTAACTGCCTGCATAGGAAACATCATCTATCATGCCATATTCACATAGAAAATCAATAACCTTCTCTACCAGATCTCCGTCCAGTCCCCTGCCGCGGAGCTTCTCCGCCAGTTCGTGCCCGCTGTGGGCACGCCTGGAAAGAATACTGTAAGCCATGGACTTGGCCCGGTTAAAATCGTCTTCTTTAACCATGTTTAAAATACACCAGCCCGATTCATCTTCAAATCTTAGTGTTGCCTTATTA
Organism: uncultured Desulfocucumis sp.; assembly: GCA_965543975.1. GTDB lineage: Bacteria > Bacillota > Desulfotomaculia > Desulfotomaculales > Desulfocucumaceae > Desulfocucumis. Next base: position 5,984 of record CBEULQ010000158.1, read on the forward strand.
CAGCCCTGGATAGCTATGCTCTCCGTCCTTTAAAACCCGGGACTTGCGCCTTTCGCGCTATGCTTGTCTTTGAACGGCCTCTAGTCGGCCGTTGAAAAACT